>CBDATX010000001.1:0-50419 GCA_965200075.1 Capsulimonadaceae bacterium | reverse complement strand
AGGTGCGGCAGCTGGCGACGCAGTTTATGCGGTGCAGCAGCGACAACTCCTATACGGCTCATTGCGCCCCTTGTACCGGCTGTCCCATGGATGGAAGCGGTCTCTCAGGAATGGCAGCGGGCAGTGCGGCAGGCAGTGCGGCGGGCAGTGCAGATCGCTGGGCGGCCACGGCGGGTGATCCGGTCAATCTGGCGACAGGAGAAGAGGAATACACGCCGCCGACCGACTTGACGGTCTACAACCCGCATGGGCCGTCCGTGTCCTGGGGACGCCTCTATAACAGCCTGAAAGCACAAGTCGAGATCCCTCCGGTCAGCAATGTGCAGGACTTTAACAACCCGGAACTGGAGTTTGGGTATGGCTGGTCGCATTCCTACAACATCACTGTCAACGAGACCAGTTCAGGCCAGGGATATTCCTGCGGCCTGGTCATGCCCAACGGCTCGCAAATCCGGTTCACCTGCCCTGCGATAGCGACCGCCAGCAATCCTGTGGTTCCCTGTACGGTGCAGGCTGGTTTCCCCGTAGCTGTTGAAGAACATTACACAGGCCCTTCGACCGGCAACTACTATGATCCTGATACACGTTTCTACAAAATCACTTGGAAAGACCGCACTTCCTGGATTGTCGGCACTGCTGGTCCCCAGGGCATTCTGGGGTATAGCTACCTGTATCAGATTGTGGACCGCACTGGGAAGGCCATCAACTTCAACTACAATAACAACGTTCCCGGACAAATCTCGCAGGTCGTCCTGAAAAGTATCACGAGCCAGGATGGAACGGTTCTGCTGAACATCACGCGGGACCCGAACACTGCCTGCGTTACCTCCGTCTCCGACTGCTACGGGCGCTCCGTGTATTATCAGACTCAGACTTACGACCAATATACATCACTGGCCGGAGTTTCCCAGATCGTCCCGACCGGCACAGCCAACGCCGTGGCCGCCTGCAACCGGTATACCTACGGCTACCAAATGTTCACCAACCCGGAAGGCAGTCATTCAACGCCCTCGCTGCACACCATCAGCGTTCCCAATCCGAGCGGCTCCTCCACGCCTAGCGTGGCAACCATCGACTACGACCCCGCCACTTTGTACGTCTCCAAAGTGACCGATGCCGACGGCAACACGCGCAGCTACTCGACCGTCAGCGGCGCGAACACGACCACGGTGACGGTTCGCAACCCCCAGGGCAACCTTGTTTACACCTACACGGCGGGCTACACCAATGCAATGACCGAGACGAGCCGCACGGACGGCAACGGGCACGCAACTTATACGGTCAACAGCTTTGACGCCAACGATCCCTACCAGCCCTCTCAGGTCACGGACGGCAACGGCAAGACGACCAGCTATAGCTGGGACAGCGTCGGCAACCTGCTCTCGGAAACACCGCCCAGCAATGCCACCCGGACGCCTGCCATGACCGTTTACCACTACAACTACTCCCAGTTTGCGCTGGGCGAGCTGCAATGGGCACAGGAAGGGGCCAAGCAGAAGACCAGCTATGCCTACTTCGAGCCGAGCGGCCTCATGCAGAGCGTCGCCCTGCCCCAACCCGGCACGGTCGGCGGCACGAGTACCGCCGTTTCGTCCTACACTTATGACGGCCTGGGCAACCCCCTGACCATCACCCGGCCCGGCAACAACGCGACTACCAGCATCACCACGACGCTGAACTACACCGCCGACGGCTCCTACAGCCAGCCCGCCGCCCTGGGACAGCCGCTGACCGTCACCGACAATCTGGGCAAAGTGACCCACCTGCGCTACGACGCACAGGGCAACGCAGTTGGCGTGACAGACGCGCTCGGCAACGAGACGGACATGAGCTACACCATCGGCAACGACCCGCTGCAAACGATGCTGCCCGCCACCGGCCAGACCGGAAGCGGCCACGGGGGGAGCCTGACCGGCTACCTGTACGCCGAGCCGTCCTCGTTTGCCACCGCCGCCTGGCCCGCTTCTACGCTTCAGTATGGCCCCGCCACTACCGGCACGGTCTATGACGAAACGGGGAACGCCATCCGCCAGACCGTCACCGCCTACGGGCCGGGAGGCGCGACGCTGACCGTCACCGGCAGCACGGAGCCGGTGGCCTACAGCTACGACGCTCTATACCGGATGAAGACGCTCACGGACGGGGGCGGGCACACGACGAGCTACTTCTACAACGCGGCGGGCTATCTGGCGCAGGTGGTCTACCCCGGCGCAGGAACGCCTTCTGCGCCGCTTTCGGCAGGCACGGCGGACACGCTGACCTACCCCAGCTATGACGGGGCAGGCAATGTGCTGTCGCGCACCGACGGCAAGAACGTGACGACGACCTACAGCTACACCGACCCGGAGAGTATGCTGACTGACATCACCTACCCCGGCGGTACAATCGGCAATGTCCACCTGGTCTATGACGCCTACGGGCGACGGGCCAGCATGACCGACGGCACGGGCAGCCAGAGCTACGCCTATGACGATGACGATGCGCTGAAGACAAAGAACGTCACCTGGACGGGCCTTGCCGCCAAGACCGTCTCCTACGCCTTCTACCCCGATGGCAGCCGCCAGAGCATGAATGCCGATGGCCGGGCCTTCAGCTACGCTTATGACGCGGTGGGGCGCATGAACAGCCTGACCAACGACAACAGCGAAACGACGCACTGGAGCTACCTGGACAACGGCTGGCTGTCCGCCAAGACGCTCTCCAATGGCGTGGTCGTCACCACCACCCATGATACGCAGGGACGGGTGACGGACCTGCTCAACAAGCTGGGCACAACCACCTTGTCCCAGTTCCATGTGCCTGCCACCGGCGGCTTTGACGGCGTGGGCAACCGGCTGTCTGTGACCTCCACCGTCAATGGCGGCGCACCGGCGTCCTACAGCGGCACGACGAGGTATGCCTATGACTACGGGCAGTCCGCCAACCCCCGGCTCAACCGCTCCCAGGTGACGGGCGAGACCTCCACCCGCGCCGGAGGCTACACCAACGCCTTTGCCTACGATGGCGGCACTTCCACCGGCCCCGGCAACCCGACCGCGTTCAAGGGGCAGAGCCGCACGTACAACGCCAACAACCAGCAGACCGGCACGGGCTACGGCTATGACGGCAACGGCAACCCGACGACCTACAAAGCGGCAACGCTGGCCTTTGACCCCGAGAACCGCCTGACTTCCTACGCAGGCACAACCCAGACCGACGCTTATGACGGCAACGGCCTGCGCGTGTGGAAGCAAGCCGGAACCAGCAGCAGCACCCGCACGTACTTCCTGTATGACGGGGACACGCCGGTTGTGGAAGAAAGCAACACCGGCGCGTTTTTGGCCGCCAACACCTACGGGGCGGACGGCCTGGTGTCGCGGCGCAGTGGCAGCACAACGGTCTGCTACCTGTTTGACGAGCGGGGCAACATCTCTCAGCGCACGAGCAGCACGGGGGCGGTGACGGGCAGCGAGGTCTACGACAGCTACGGCAGCCGCACGGGAACAGCGGCGCAGGGGGACCCGTTCGGGTTCGGGGCGCAGGCGGGCTACTACACGGACACGGAGACCGGGCTAATCCTCTGCACCCACCGCTTCTATGACCCCCAAAACGGGCGCTGGCTGACTAGAGACCCGATGGGGTACGCAGGAGGTGTCAACCTCTACGGGTATGTAAAAAATAACGCTGTCAACCGCACCGACCGAAGAGGCTATCAAGGTAGATGGTCAAGCCCAGGAGATCATGACGGCACCAGCGCAGAGCCAACTCGTGCAGGTGGGGATGGTCATATGCCTGTCAGCGATGATCCGACTATAACAGCATACCATCCTCAAGACCCTGGTAATCCAGGTTCTCTAAGGGGTCCCATTCCCATTGGCGCACCAGGAATGATGCCAGGGGGCGTAAACGGGGAGTCTCATGCCGATTGTACGCCGTCAGCAGCTTACCCCCCCGGCGGTGATATTGTTGACTGGTTAGGGGGGGAATACGGCGGTATTGCTACTGGTATAACCAATGGCATTAACACTGTTGAAACAGGCGTTGGTGATTGGTACAATCAAAACTTCGGACCAGAGTCGGACCTTAGCAATGATATGAACAACACTTTCAACCCGCCCTTCCGTCGTCCCTGGTGAGAATGCACTTGATGCTCGCATACAGCCCTGCTTTGCAAAGTAGGGCTGCTCAAAGCAGGGGAAAACGATGAAATTTTACGGGCGGGATGATGAAATTGCTCCATTCCTTATTTTGATATGTGGAGTTTGCTGTCTGTTTTTTCTCTTCAAGTTAGTGCGGCTGGTACGTAGCCCCGGAAAATATGACTCTTTTTGGTCTGTTTTATTCGCAGCTTGTGGATTTGCTATATTCGGTTTTTCGTTTTGTTTTCGACTTATTTATTGGGCAGTTATCCTTGCTGGCTTACCTACTTCACATCCCAATATAGCGTTGATCATCATTAATTCTTTATCAGTTATAGCTGCTGCTTTTTTTGTGCTATCTATCGCTTGCTTTGTAGTAAGTCGCCTCAAAACTAGCTCTCCAACACCTGAAAACACTGTGCTTGATGATAATGTATGGCCACCGCCTCCAAAAGACCCGGACGCAGTGTAAAAATCAAATGAGTGATAACAATGCTACAGTTGTTCAAAAAGTGGTTTCCGTGGCTGTTTGACTTTTCCCAGGGCGAACAAAGAGACCAGCAATCTGCACGAATTATTACGGGCATTTTGCAGGTAGCTTTGTTAGAGTCGGAAACTGATGCTGGCTTTGAGCAGTGCTTTCGTCAGCTTGTAAAGGCGACAGATGGTTTGTCAGAAGAGCGTGCCTGGGCTTGGCTGAACTACCGTCTGAGGGATTATCGCAGGGCCGCAGAACTCACTCCTATGCCTCGAACTCTAGCTGCTCGTTTTCTACAGGATATACCAAATCGCTATGGGATAAAAACAAACGACCTCACAGCAGGATAATAATCTTGTAGATCAGAAGTATAGAATTGGGGGACATTTAGGTTATGGCCGGGCAACCCAACCAACTTCAAGGGGCAAAGCCGCACGTTCAACGCGGACAACCAGCAGACCGGCACGGGCTACGGCTACGACGGCAACGGCAACCCGACCACCTACAAGAGCAGCGCCCTCGCCTTTGACCCGGAGAACCGGATGACCGCCTACGCAGGCACAACCCAGACCGACGCTTATGACGGCGACGGCCTGCGGGTGTGGAAGCAGCCCGGAACCAGCAGCAGCACGCGCACGTACTTCCTGTATGACGGGGACACGCCGGTTGTGGAAGAAAGCAACACCGGCGCGTTTTTGGCCGCCAACACCTACGGGGCGGACGGCCTGGTGTCGCGGCGCAGTGGCAGCACAACGGTCTGCTACCTGTTTGACGAGCGGGGCAACGTAGCGCAGCGCACCAGCAGCACGGGAGCGGTCACCGGCAGCGAGGTCTACGACAGCTACGGGGCGCGGACGGGCACAGCAGCGCAGCCAGACCCGTTCGGCTTTGGGGGTCAGGCGGGGTACTACACGGACTTAGAAACGGGGCTGATCCTTTGCACCCACCGCTTCTATGACCCCCAAAACGGGCGGTGGCTGACGCGGGACCCGATGGGGTACGATGGGGGTGTCAACCTCTATGGGTATGTGGGCAACAATCCAGTTAATCGGGTTGATCCATCGGGCTACTTTAGTTTCCAACAACTCATTGCGTGTTTGAAGTCTGGTCTGCCAGATGCTCTCAAGGATACACTAACAGATTGTCTCGAAGACCCAGCGACATATCTGGAAATGAGTGTATGCCTTGTTGCTTCAGAAGCTCCTCCTTTAGTTGCACTGTGCGTTGCTAGGGTGCTTGCGAAAAGTTGCGGAGAGGCTGCTGTAAAGCCTGTCTTGGCTCGTCTGATTATCTGTGTACAGATGCAACTGCATCCTGTTCCCATTTTTTGCCCACCGGGAGGCAGTAATCCGCCTGGCCTACCCAAAAGACGTAACGATCCATACAAGCCACCTAGATATGGCCCAGTTATCAGGCCTGGTGGAGGGACTGGAACTAAACCGCGTGGGTTTTAGTCAGATGCCTGAACCTGCTTGCTGTTTGGATACATAAAATCCAACAACGTTTTTGATTACATAAGATAGACCGCTATCAACTTTTTGCTAGAGGTCTATCTTATGTGAAATAACAACCGCTCAAACCAAGATATTAGTAAAAGGAACTTTATTATGCTCAGTCTGAATATTCTTTGTATCGTTTGTGTTTTTCTTGTTATGTCAATTTCAGTTTCTGCAAACGATAATACAAAGATTAAGCATGAATACCTTCTTTCAGACTTAGGAGTTATGAAATATACAAGAAGTTCCGCCAACTTTATAAACAATTCAGGGGAAGTAGTAGGTAGTCTAGGAGTTAGAAGCAGTGAAAATTTACCTCAACACAGTACTTCGTTTTTGTGGACGGAAAAGAATAGGGTAGACTTTGATCGGTCGATATCTGCTCTAGCTATCAACGACAAAGGCGAGATAGCGGGTGTCAGATATATGGGAGATCATAACGGTGGTGAATCCTTTTCAGTATTAGAAACTGTGCCAATAGTTTACAGCAACACCCAATGGAAAGACAATTTACCTCATGAATTTACTTCTGGATTTCCTGTGGCAATTAACAATCAGGGGCAGATCGTGGGCCAAATCCATCCCATTCATATGCAAAAGGGTGGGTTCGTCCCAGCAGTTTGGAGCAAAGACATGGCCCGTCTTTTGCAAATACCTGACACATACACTTCAGGATTTGTAAAAAGTATCAATGATACTGGGGAAATTGTTGGTTATGTACAAAAAACATCTGATAATCCTTTGTTCCAAAGGAATCACGCAGTATTATGGAATAACAATGTCGTCACTGTGCTTGATGTTTCGCTAAATTGCGATGAAAGCGAGGCGGTAGCTATTAACAATAAAGGATGCATTTTATGTTTGACTACTTATGGAAGCATAGAATTTGATCATTATGTACAAGAACTGACAAAAGGCAACTATCAAGCCGAAGAAAAGTCTCTGGTCTTTGGAGGCTTTATATATGATCATGGTACACATATTGCTCTAGTTGATCCGAAGGATCACGTAGTTGGCATCAAAACTTCGGCAGGTCTTTCTCCGCGTGCGTTTAATAATTTCAATGTTGTTGTTGGAACTGCGACAGACACAAACGGCCAGCCTACTGCGTTTGTCTGGCAAAACCATAAACTAACAAATCTTAATAACCTTGTCCCTTACAAAAAAGGCTGGGTGCTTACTGATGCGAAAGCAATCAATGATAGGGGGCAAATTGTGGGGCAAGGAAAATACAACGGTCGCAGCCGTGCATTCTTATTGTCACCGCAAAATTAAGGTTGAGGTTGCAACCTGTCTCATCACCGCTCCAGCCTAGCATCAGCATAACCACCACCGTTACGTCCTACACCTATGACGGCCTGGGCAACCCCCTGACCATCACCCGCCCCGGCAACAACGCCGTCAGCAGCATCACCACGACGCTGGGCTACACCACCGACGGCTCCTACAGCCAGCCTGCCGCCCTGGGACAGCCGCTCACCGTTACGGACAACTTGGGCAAAACGACGCACCTGCGCTACGATGCTCAGGGCAACGCAGTTGGCGTGACAGACGCGCTCGGCAACGAGACGGACCTGACCTACACCATCGGCAACGAGCCGCTGCAAACCGTCCTGCCCGCCACCGGTCAGACCGGCAGCGGCCACGGCGGCAGCCTTGTAGGCTATCTGTACGCCGAGCCGTCCTCGTTTGCTACCACCGCCTGGCCCGCCGCCAAGCTCCAATATGGCCCTGCCACCACCGGCACGGTTTATGACGAAGCGGGCAACGCCATCCGCCAGACCGTCACGGCTTACGGGCCGGGAGGCGCGACGCTAAGCGTTACGGGCAGCACGGAGCCGGTGAGCTACACCTACGACGCCCTGTACCGCCCCAAAACGCTCACCGACGGCGGCGGGCACACGACGAGCTACTTCTACAACGCGGCAGGGTATCTGGCACAGGTGGTCTACCCCGGCGCGGGCACACCCACCGCGCCGCTTTCGGCAGGCACGGCGGACACGCTGACCTACCCCTCCTACGATGGGGCAGGCAATGTGCTGTCCCGCACCGATGGCAACGGCGTGACCACGACCTACACTTACGCCGACCCGGAAAGCGCCTTGACGGACATCACTTATCCGAGCGGCACTATCGGCAATGTTCATCTGGCTTATGATGCCTACGGGCGGCGGGCCAGCATGAGCGACGGCACGGGCAGCCAGACCTACGCTTATGATGATGACGACGCGCTGACCAGCAAGACGGTCAACTGGGACAACCTGTCGCAAGACCTAGATTACACCTACTATCCCGACGGCAGCCGCCATACCATGACTGCCGATGGCCGGGCTTTCTCGTATGCCTATGATGCTGTGGGGCGGATGAATAGCCTGACCAATCCGCTGGGAGAGCAAACCCTGTGGAGCTACCGCGACAACGGCTGGCTGCAAGAGAAGACGCTGCTAGATGCCTCTGGCAAACAGATGGTAGACACCGCCTACACGCAGAACCCCCTGGGGCAGGTGACGGAACTGGTCAACCAAGATACGAATGGCGACATCCTTTCGGATTTCAGCGCCTTGACTTACGACGGGGCCGGCAACCGCCGCTCGGTAACGGCCAGCCTTCCGGGTGCGCCAGAGACTTACAGCGGCACGACCAGCTACCAGTATGACTACGGCCAGTCCGTCAACCCGCAGCTCAACCGTTCGCAGGTCACAGGCGAGACCTCTACCCGCGCCGGGGGCTACACCAACGCCTTCGCCTACGACGGCGGAACCAGCACCGGCCCTGGCAACCCGACCTCGTTCAAGGGTGTAGCGCAGACCTTCAACGCGGACAACCAACACACCGGCAGTGGCTTCGGCTACGACGGCAACGGCAACCCCACCGCCTACCGCACCCGCACTCTGGCCTTTGACCCTGAAAACCGCCTGACACTTGGCGGCAAGAACGGCCAGACCAACGCCTACAGCGGCGACGCCCTGCGCTCCCGCAAGCAGTTCACCTCCGGCACAGGCCCAAGCGCCGTCACCCGCACCGTCTACTTCCTGTATGACGGTGACCAGCCGGTGCTGGAAACCACGCAGACCAGCAGTGCCGATGTGCCCGGCAGCGTCTCGCTCACCACATTCGGGGCGGACGGGCTGGTGTCCCGGCACACCAGCGTCGGGGCTACGGGAGCAACCCACACGGGGCAAGCAACGAACAGTTCGGTGAACGGCAGCGAGACGACGACGTTCTATGCCTTTGACGAGCGGGGCAATGTGTCCGAGCGTCTGAGCGTGACGGCTTCGGGGTCATCGGGTCCGGGGGGGCCACGTCTGAACGCTCCAGCGGGTCCGTCGGTAGTCAGCGAAGTGTACGACGCCTACGGAGCACGGACAGGCACTGCGGCACAGCCCGACCCATTCGGGTATGAAGGTCAGGCGGGGTACTACACGGACTTGGAGACAGGGCTGATCCTCTGCACCCACCGCTTCTATGACCCCCAAAACGGGCGGTGGCTGACGCGGGACCCGATGGGGTACAAGGGGGGCGTCAACCTCTACGGGTATGTGGGCAATGACCCGGTTAGCCGCACCGACCGAAGGGGCTATCAATGGTCAAGTCCAGGAGATCACGATGGTACTAGCGCAGAGCCAACCCGTGCAGGAGGAGACGGTCATATGCCTGTCAGCGATGATCCGACTATAACAGCATACCATCCTCAAGACCCTGGTAATCCAGGTTCTCTAAGGGGTCCCATTCCCATTGGCGCACCAGGAATGATGCCAGGGGGCGTAAACGGGGAGTCTCACGCTGATTGTAAGCGATATGACAACAGAGGCGATGCTCTCGATTGGTTAGCAGGAGAATACAACGGAATTGCCACCGGCATAACCAATGGCATCAATACTGTTAGAACAGGCGTTGGTGATTGGTACGGCCAAAACTTCGGACCAGATTCAGACCTTTCTAACGGATGGAGAAACACCTTCGATCCAACCCTTTATCATGAAGGGTGAGAGCAAAGTTAATGCTTCTTTGTGGCCCTACTTTACAAAGTAGGGCTACTTAAGCAGGAGAAAAACGATAAGATTTCAAGCGGAGCCAGTTACTCCATTCCTCATTCCAGCGTGCAGTCTATGTTGCTTGTTTTTTTTGTCTAAGTTAATGCGGCTAGTGCGTAGCCCTGGAAAACAGGGTTCTTTCTGGTCTGTGTTATTTGCAGCTTGCGGATTTGCTACGATTACCCTTTCGTTTTCATATCGGTTTATTTATTGGGCAGTTGGCCTTGCTGGCTTGCCTATTTCGCATCCCAACATCGCGTTAATTATCATTAACTCCTTATCAGTTATAGCTGCTGCTTTCTTTGTGGTATCTATCTCTTGTTTTATAGTAAGTCGCCTCAAAACTAGCTCTCCAACACCTGAAAACACTGTGCTTGATGATAATGTGTGGCCGCCTCCTCCAAAAGACCCGGACTCAGTGTAACAACGTGTAAGAATTAAATGAGTGATAAAATGCTACAGTTGTTAAAAAAGTGGTTTCCGTGGCTGTTTGACTTTTCCCAGGGCGAACAAAGAAACCAGCAATTTGCACGAACTCTTATGGGCATTTTGCAGATAGCTTTGTTGGAGTCGGAAACGGATGCCGGGTTCGAGCAGTGTTTTCGTCAGCTTGTAAAAGCAACAGACGGTTTGTCAGAAGAGCGTGCCTGGGCTTGGCTGAATTTTCGATTGCGTGATTACCGTAGAGCAACAGAACTCACTCCTATACCTCGAACTCTTGCAGCTCGTTTTCTTCAGGATATACCAAAGCGCTACGGAATAAAAACAAACAATCTCACGGGTAGACAACAAGATGGACCAAAGTAAACAAATAGCCTCGCCGGTGGCTACACAAATGCCTTTGCCTACGACGGCGGCACATCTACCGGCCCCGGCAACCCGACGAGCTTTAAGGGGCAGACGCAGACCTTCAACGCCAACAACCAGCAGACCGGCACTGGCTACGGATATGACGGCAAACTGAACACTTGTGACGCCTTCCAACCAGCGGCTTCCAGTGCGGCGGCCCGTAATCACTGAAAACGAAACACAAGCCGCCCGACTCCAAGAAGAACAAAACAGAGGCAAACAATGGCAATTAAAGCGAACATGAAATATGCACAACGCGCCATTGCAGCAATAGGAAGCGTCGCCGTGGCGCTATTTCCACTTTTTTCTGTTCATGCCGCGCCATCTGATACATCACCATCCGATAAATTGTCTCACGAACTGCCCGCACCCGCCCAAACTGTGACTGCGCTTCCCGTGACGACGCTGGATGGCAAAGCACTGGACCTGGCAGCCCAGCCGGGCTGGAAGGTGATCTACTTCTGGTCCTCTACCTGCCCCTGCGTGCGGGCCTGCGAGTCCTACACGTTCATTCCGCTTTCCCGCAAGCTCAAGTCAAACGTCAGCTTTTTCGCTGTTGCCTCCGACGGCTACGACCTCAACAAACCCCACGACTGGATTTCACATCAGGCCGCAGGACATCATCTGCCCTTTCCCGTGCTGCTGGACAGTCAGCATCTGGTCGCCAAAGCACTGGGCGCACGAGTGACGCCGCAGGCGTTCCTGCTGGACCCACAGAACCGGGTCGTCTTCGCGGGACTGCCGGATGATTCGCGCCGCTTCCAAACGCAAACCGGAAAATGGGGCGTCTCGCAGACATACCTGGCCCAGGCGATCCGCCAGGCGCAAGCAGGTCAGCCCGTGACCGCGCCGCAGATCAGCAATGAGGGCTGCATCGTCGCCTGGTAGAGTTTCAGGCGGGTCGCTGTCTGTCAAACGCTTCTGTGACACAAACCAGATGCCTCCCGCCCCCCATTGATGGGGGCGGGAGGCATCTATGTAGGCATCCCTGCACCGTTGCTTCAAACGGTCTGCGCCGCCGCTAAACAGTCTGAGAAATGGCCGCTGGAATGCCCAGATACTCGCGTATCCACGGCTCCCCCGGCTGCACCACTTCCCCCGTCACAAGCTGGCTGATGAGATTTGCGGACGTTTGCAGCTTGCCATCGTCGATTTTGCCCAGCCGGAAACTCGGACACAGCCCCGCCTCGACAGTGCCCGGCGCGTAGTTTTGGGCGACGAGCCGCGCCACAAGCTGCCGCGTCATCACCGCCTCTTCCAAATCGCGTTGCAGCTTCTGCAAATAGAAGCTGAGGACGTCCATGTGAACCTGCCCCAGCGCATACGAGGACCCTTTGGCGCTGCTGTCCGCCGTCAGCGTCTCCCCTAAAATCGACTTGGCAATGCCCCGATCACAGTACGCAATGGCCTCTTCAAAGCCTGCCTCGGTGCTGCGTGTCGCTTCCAGCAGGCTCACGGTCATGTCATCGGGCAGGGCCAGCGCCGTTTCGTTATGCACCTGCATCAGCGACCGCAGGAAGCTCTGCTTCTGCGCCTGACTGTAGCCGCTCTTTTCCGAGTACTGGCCCAGCACGGTCGGGATGCCGAACTTTTCCAGATACTTCGCCCACCAGCCCAGAAGCTGCTCTTTGATCACCCACATTCGGTAAGCGGCCCGCAAATCGGACGTGCCCAGGGGATTTTCGTACAGCGGCTGGTAGGAGTAGATCAGGAACTTCGCCGGGGCCAGCAGCTCCCCGCCCGCAATGCGGAGGCCAATCAAATTGAGGAAGCTGTCGACATCGAAATTGAAGATGTTCGGGTCCTTCGATTTCAGCGACTTCAGCCCCAGCTTGCCTTTGTGGGGGCCGCTCTCGATCCAGCGGTAGTTGATCTCGACAATCGAAACGCCCAGCGCCAGCGCGTCCATGACCGCGTACAGCGCATCCAGCACCGAGCCGTCCATGCCGTTCAGGCAATCCCTGACGAAATCGGCGACGGCGGCGGCGGCAGGCGTGTCGTCGGCGGGGTGGACCTCCCAGCCGCGAGACAGCACGGCGAACTTTTTAGTAGACAAGCACGCCTTCACCTGCGGGTCGTGCTGCATCCGCCGGTACGTCACATACCCCTGAGCGCCGGGGGGCATCTCCCCGGCCTGCGACACCGGCGAGAGCGTGCCAATGAGGCTGCTGTACCCGTAGGAATTAATTCCGTAGGCCGGGGCCTGCTCCGTCATCCGGTCGCTGTTGGCCAGGGCCACGGGCGCGGACGGCGCAGACGTGGATTGACGACGGCGGAACGGATTAAGAACAGACAGGTCCATCAGGCTTTCCCTCCTAAAATGTACACGGCCCCAATCGCCTGCTGCAAGACGCCCAGGCTGATGTGCGCCATGATGGACCGCGACCCCGGCCCGTTCCCGCCCCACGACTCCAGCGTTTCCCGGTTCCGCACCAGCAGCACATGACCCACCGGATGCTCCCGCGACGGCACAATAAAGGCAATCCGCGTGTACCCGTCCTTCAGGAGCAGGGCCACGATGTTGGACTTTTTCAAGCCCATCTTCTCGCACCACTCATGCTGCACCACCGAGCCATCCGGCATAATCGTTTTGCCCCCCGTCGCCACCGCCACCGCCGCCCGCACCCAGCCCGAGCAGTCAATATCTTTGTAATCGGGCGGAATGGCCGTCAAGTTGTGCGCTTTGGCGCCCAGCTCATAGCCAATCGAGAACCATTCACACCGGGCCAGGTAGCCATTCAAGTCCCGCACGTTCAGCGGCGCGGTCGGCCAGGGAAACGCCGGAGTGGGGGGATTGAGGGACGAGCCACCCCCGGAAACATTTGAGGAAATCGTTGACAAGGAAGCATCCTTTCATTCAGTCGCAAAGCGCGAGGTACACCACCACCACATTGTTGACCACAAACGGCCACGTCTTCCGCACCGTCCACAGCCGACCCGCACGGGTGAAAATATCGCCTTCCAACGGCGCATCCTCCGTACCCGGCAGGTACAGCGACAGCGCCGGTTTGATCAACCCCACACTCTCATTGGCGTCGAAATAAACCGCCGTGTCACTGTTGCTCATGGGGACCATCAGCCCCCGGCGCGGGGTGAGAGACCCGGCCCGGTCCAGCGTGAAATCCTCGCCATAGCGCCGAAACATATCCGCGACGGGACGGGTCAGAAAGTCTCTCATTCTGAGGCTCCCCAGAGAACCATGCCCTCGCCCTCGGATTTAAATCCTTCGGCGGCTGTCATATCCGCCAGGTCCCGATAAGAATTCTCCGAGAACGAGGCATCAAAGACAGACGGCCCGGCCTCGGCCACCGGAAACAGGGGGACCGGCGAGTCGTCATCCGGCGCTGGCCCCGACGCCGCCACCGCCGCCGCCCGCTTGGCCCGCAGGAAGGGCGCGAGACGCGCCGCCCCATGCGCCGACAAATCACGCCCGATCTTCAATAAATCCGGCTGATTGAGGACCGGCTTCAAGCGATGCTCGGCCCGCACCGAACGACTGTACGGAGCCAGACGCGAAAGGCCCGACGCCAGGAGTTCGCCGCCCAGCTTGTCCGGCAGCGGCCCGGAGTGCGTGGTGAAGTGCAGCGAGGCAATCGCCACATCCACGCCCTGCCCCGGAATGCGCCCCTGCGCGGCCAGGTACGCCCCCGCCAGCACCTCCGACACCCCCAGCGTCAAGACAGCTTCCAGCCCGGCGTTCGGCGTGATCACGGACACCGCCGCCGCCAGCACGGACGCATCCAGCCCATACTCCACGGCAAGCTGCTCCGACGCCAGCCAGGCGCTCAGGCCGTCATCCTGCGACGTGTCCCCCGGCTCCACGGCCAGCAGCCGTTTCAGGTCCGCGACGGCGACGGCCAGCACCACCGCCGCCTGCACGTTCAGCGACCCCAGGGGAAGCGGCTCGGCGACGTGCGGGAACCGCCCCAGTTGTTCCAGATACCGCCCGGCCAGCACTTCCGCCGCGCCCAGCGTCAGCAGAGGCAAGGCCCCAGACCCCGGCACAAGCCCATCCTGCGCGACCGCCTGCGTCACGATCCCAGGGTCCAGCGTGTATTCCAGCGCGGCCTGCTCCGAGGCCAGCAGCGCGGTCAGGGACACGTCCGCCGACGTGTCCCCCGCCGCCAGTCCCACCAGCCGGGCCAAGTCAGCGGGAGCAAGAGCGAGGATAGCCATGCCTAAGCCACCTGCGAGCCATACGCGGCCCGCCAGTCCCCAAAGCCCACGTTGTAGCGGGCGCGGACGCCGTAGTAAAACACGTCCCGCATAAAGCCGGTCTCGCTGTTCTGCTCCAGCGCCTCGAAATCGAAGTCCTTCCGCATTTGCAGAATGACCGGCTTCACCACCCGCTTGGAGTCGATGAGATACCAATTGGCCGGATTGTTCAGATACGGCGAGCAGGTCAGTGTCAGCAAGCCCTTCAGCGTGTTGACCGAGAGCTGCTGCGCGGCCTGCGTCACCGCATCCGGGAAGAACGCGCTGTTGAGAAGTTCACTGGCTTTCCAGTAGAGTTCCGGCGGCACGACGAGGCGGTCCGGCATAATCCCCATCGGACGGCCCCGGTCGTCCGTGAAGCGCATCATGGCCGTGATCGCCTCTTGCAGCGAGAACGAAGTCAACTCCCCGGCTCCCGCGTTGCTGTGCTGCCCCGAATCTCCCTGCTGATGAAGGCCGAAGTAGGGCGTCCCATCGAAACAGGGCGCGGTGAACCCGGCGTTTAACTGCCCGTAGGTGATCAAATCCAGATGCTGCACGGCGGCCTGCCCCATCGAGCGGGCTTTCATCGCCACTTCGCCGTACTGGTCATCTTCAATGGCCGCCCGGTCGACCGAGATCGTGCTTTCCCAGGTGCGGTTTTTGATCGTGTAATCGTACTCGCGGAAGTCGCCCGCCTTGCGCTCGTCCGTGAACTCATTGACCAGCGGCACCGCGCCGAGCCAGGCGTAATGCTCGCTTTCTTTGTCGCTGGGGATCACCGTGGCGATGTCCCGGTACTGGTGACCCATCTGGTCGAAGGTGCCGAAGAACGCCGTTTTAAGGCCAGGCGTCAGCAGCCCGGCAATATCTGAACTTGTGAGAGCCATTTATAAAGCGCCTCCTGGTGCGCTCGAAATCTGAGAGCCATCTGCAATTTTAGGGTTGCCGATCTGAGGGTTGCCGATCTGATTGAGGGACAGCGTGCTGTCCTCCGGGTCCGGTGAATAAGAATTCTGTGGGGGCGGCGCGGGCACAGCGACGGCCAGCTTGCGGGAATTACCCTGCACCACCGGCAAAATCTGTCCGACCGTTTGCAGCGCCGCGTCGACTTTGGCGTCGATCTGCTCAATCGCGGCCTGCTGCTTGGGCTTGACGAACACCGTTTTAGCGATGGCAGCCCCCAGGTGCAGCATCACGCCCAGCAAAATCAAATCCTGCGTGGACGGCAGCGACGGCAGGGAAATGGTGAACGAGGACATGGCTACACCCGATGCCCCTTCTGCGGGTGGGGCGCGGGCGACGTGCCATGATGCCCGGAACCCATCGCGCCCCGCGTGGAAGAATGAATTGTGGCGCGGTGACGGTCCGCCCGCTGGACTGAGGAACGAAGCACGGCCCGGTCCGCCTTCATAGTCGCGGCCACCTTCTCAGGATCGACGCCCAGCGACTTACTCAAAAAGTGCTTCTGCTCGTCGTCCAGCGTCACCTCGTCGTCGTCCTCGCCATCCGCCGAACCGTACAGGCCGCTTTGCTTGGTGGCATCCGGGGCCATTTCCGACAGGTTCACGACGGCAGGCTGTGCGCTCAGATAGGCCATGAATGCCTCAGAGATAGGAATTTGAGAAACGCCCTGCGTGCCGCCTGTGGACAATGTGACGTGTTCGGCGTCACCCGCCGAAAGCAGCACCCGCGCCGCGCCTTCCGTGGCAGGCGTGATCTTCCCGGCCCGCTTCAAGTCGGCAATCTGCGTATCGACACGCTGCTGCAAGACCTGAGCGCGAAGCTGAGTGAGTTCGGCTTGGTCATCCACGGACAGCAGCACGGCGGCCTGCACACGCGGTTTCAGCACCAGCGACAACTCTTCCAGGCTGAGCGGCTTGATCGACAGCCCACAACTCAATCCCTTGCAGCCCCGCGACCGCACCAGGCCCGCGACGTCGGCGCGGAGCGCGATCTGCCCGAGAAGCTGCTTGCCCTCCCGCCAAATGCGCTTGACCGTGCCCAGGTCCCCCAGCGGCGTGTCGATGTGTTCCAGCTTCAGCGGGACCGGCCCGGTGAAGCGCGAGACGATGCCATCCAGCTCCGTTTCCGACAGCGTGATGCCCTTGTCCGGCAAGTCGCAGCACTCTAAAAGCACCGCGTCCCGCTCGGTCTGGCCCTCGGAAAGCGTCAGTTCCGCGTCTGGCAAGCTGACCACGGCTAAAGCCGTCATCGAAGAAGCCACGCTCAAAAAAATCATGGCCGCACCGGGCCTCTTTTGAAAGTTCACTGAACCCCCCGATCTATCCGCACCCGCACCGTGCCCGCGCTGGGCACATCCACCACATGACCGCAGGCCACATTGTTGGCCGTCGCCGCCGTCGCCACCGTGCCGCTATCCACCACGAACGCCTGCTTGCCCCGGTCCGCAGCCACCGCGCCCGGTTTGGCATAGACGAAGCTGCCCGTCTTTTCCACGCGGATGCTGAGCGCCCCCGCCGCCCCCGCAAACTGCCCGGCCTGGCCCGGCAGCGGCGTCGAGGCCGTGTTGATCCTGGTCTCATGGGCCACGCCCACGAACGCCGCGCCCGCCGCATCCGCCGCGGGCACCACAAAGCCCGCCACAACCGCGACCAGGCTGCCTTTGAAAATGGAAGTGTTCGCGGCCACCGGATAATTGACCAGCGCGCCGTCTTTCTTTTGGGCATCGTATGCCTGAGCAAGTGCCGCCATAAAAATTACTCCTTAAAATTGATCCTCTTCGCAGAATGATTATTCGGGAAAATGTAGATTCTGGGTGGCCCCAGTGCAAGCCAGCATGACGGCTCCAGCGTCGCTGCCCACTCCGCCCCGAAGGAGTGTTTGGCCTCCCCATGAAACTGCATGAGGACAGCCTGACCGGGCGGTCGGAGCGGCGCTTACTGGCGTATCCTTCGGATTTGTTCCAATAAAATCAGCCACCGCCCGGCAGGTATTTCTAACAGTCGGAAAATAATAAAAAAAAGCTCCCTTGTCAGTTGACAAGGGAGCCCCAAATGGTAGGGGCGCTGCTTGCCGCGCCCTCATCTCCTATCCGAATTATCCAGTCCCCCCATTATTGGGGGCTAGGGGGTCCTAACTTCCGATTCTTGTCTTAGCCCTCCCCTAACAGGGGAGGGAGCAGATACGAAGTAATGCCGAAGGCATAGGCACGAGCGGGAGGGGGTCCTCATCCTTCCTTTAGGAAGGACCCCAGCGAAGCGGGGAAGGTAGGTCTCTGCCTCCCCTCTGAAGGAGGGGCCGGGGGAGGTCTCCGCCCGCCCGAAAAATAAATAAAATAAGCGCCCTTGCCGGTTGACAAGGGCGCGGTTATGAGTGAATAATAAAGCACGATTTCCCCCGCGCTGAGGACCCACCCTTGACTGACCCACCTACCCCCTATTTCGCTGTCCCCAAGCAGCCCCGGCTCCTTTGGAACGACCGCGACAAGCGCAAGGCCGCCGAGCCGCTGCCCACCCAGACCGTCGAGATTATCCGCCCCTTTTACAGCGAAGTCAAAGCCGACAAGCAGGGCCAAAGCCACGCCCAGGGCGGGCTGGACATGGCCCACGAGGCTGTCCCGGAAAGCCGCCTCATCTGGACAAACGACAACTTAGTCGCCCTGACTTCTCTGCTGCATGGGGACAGCCACCACGCGGCCCTGGAAGGCCAGGTGGACCTGATCTACATTGATCCGCCGTTTGCGGTGCAGTCGGATTTCAAGATCAATGTGGAGATTGAAAATGGGCTGAGTGATGAGAAGCTGCCGACGCTGATTGAGGAGATTGCGTACAAGGACACCTGGAAGGATGGGCTGGATTCGTACCTGTCTATGATGCGGGACCGGCTGGAACTGTTGAAGCGGCTCCTTGCGCCGACGGGGAGTATTTATGTTCACTGCGACTGGCACGCCGGGCATTATCTGAAAGTTATGTTAGATGAGGTGTTCGGCTATGAAAACTTTCGGAACACAATTATTTGGCAGAAGATACGTTCCTCGAAAGCACAAAGTAATCGTTTCGGCAATGTTTGTGACTTCATTCACTTTTACTCTAAATCTGATGCAGTCGAGTTCAAGCCTGTTAAGGGCGAACATTCGGAAGATTATCTTGAAAGCCATTACAGGTACGTTGATGAAAAAAGCGGAAGGCGCTATCGTCTCGACAACTTCACTCAGGCCGGTCAAGGCCCTGCAAGAAAATTTGGTGAGCGTGGGCTAGTAGCGCCCCCTGCTGGTAAACACTGGATATGGTCGCAGGAAAGAGTAGATGACGGTATGCAAAGAAATCTTCTTGTTTTCTCAAAGGATGGTATGCCAAGTGTGAAGCGTTTTCTTGATGAGGTAGGTGGCAACTTCGTGGAAGATTTGTGGGCGGATGTTCAACCATTAAACTCAATGTCAAATGAGCGCGTAAATTACCCGACACAAAAGCCGCTTGATTTATTAGAACGCATCATCGCGGCCTCATCCAATCCCGGTGATCTGGTGCTGGATTGCTTCTCCGGTTCCGGCACGACCGCTGTGGCGGCGGAGACGATGAAGGATGCGGAGGGGAAGGCGGCGCCGCGCCGGTGGATTGCGATTGACAATGGCAAGTTTGCTATTCACTTGACCCGCAAGCGGCTCATTGAAGCCAATGCCCGCCCGTTTGCGGTGGAGAATGTGGGCTTTTATGCCCGGCAGGGGGAGTGGCAGGACAAGTATGCCAAAAGCCCCTCGGCCAAGCTCTACCGCGATGCAATGGTGGAAGTCTATGGCGGCGCTGCCGTGGAGGGCTTCACCTACCTGCATGGGCGCAAGGGGGCGCGGTGGGTTCATGTCGGCCCCATGAATGCGCCGGTAATCGAGTCGCAGCTAGAGTGCATTGTCAAAGAAGCCGCCGCCACCGATGTTCGCTCTGTGGATGTGCTTTCTGCGGATGTCGATATTGACTTCAACAAGGGCGAAATCGAGGCCAAGTACGGAGTCTCGGTGCAGGCTAAAATTATTCCCCAGGTGGCGATAGAGGCCGTCCGCGACCGGCTGAAGCGCAAGCAGCGCAAAGACGCCAAGCTGGAGGCCGCGCCCGATATTCACTTCTTTTCCCCGCCCGATATTGAAGTTCGCGCCCTGCCCAGCGGCGGCGGAGTCACCGTCACCCTGACCCGCCTGACCGTAGACCTGGACGACTGCCTGAGCACGCAGGATGCCGCCAAACGCACCGAAATCAAGCAGCGCATCACGGACTGGAAAGCCCTGGTGGACTACTGGGCCGTGGACTGGGATTACGACGGCCACACGTTCAAGAATGACTGGCAGACCTTCCGCACCCGCAAAAGCCGCGAGATCGCCCCCCAGGCCGCCCACACCTACGCCCACGGCGGCGACAAGCGCATCGCCGTCAAAGTCACCGACATCTTCGGCAACGACGGCCTCAAAGTCATCCGGGTGACGGTCTAATGTCTCTTCAAGGCAGGCAAAAAATGAAGACGGGCTGGCGTCAATTCGCCAAAACATCGTTGACACGGCCACGAGGGCCGAAAGATGCCGGGCCGAAGCCCTCCCGTCAGTGACAGCCTCATTTTACCAGATTTATGCAACAAGGTCACAGCGCGTGATAAAGGGCACTAAAAACGATGGCACGGACAGTCAAAAACAAAGGCGCAGATCAAACGGCGCTGGACATCAACCCGCAAAAAGAAATCATCGCCCCCCTGCAAGCCAAAGTCGACGAGTGGGTGGCTTCGGGCTACCCTGGGGCGTCTGAACTCTCGCGCCGCCTGCTGTCGTATTGGTTCGGCGGGCCGCACCCAATGGCCGATGGCAGCTTTTTCCTCTGGCATCCCCACCAGCGCCGCGCTGTCGAGACCACGATCTACCTCTATGAAGTGGCGGCGCTGCGGCGCACGGAGCAGTATGCCGCGCTGGTCGGAGAGCAGCGGGCCGCACAAAAAGCGCCCTGGGCCAAAATCGGCCTGCAAATGGCGACCGGCTCCGGCAAAACCAAAGTGATGAGCCTCCTGATGGTCTGGGCACACCTGCACTGGCAGCTCGGCGACGGCGACAACGCCCTCGGCTTTGGCAATACGCAGCTTCTCCTCGCCCCCAACCTGATCGTTCTGGAACGCCTCCTGGCCGACTTCGCGGGCGGGGCCATCTTTGACGCGGACCCGCTCCTGCCGCCGGAGCTGCGGGGTGAGTTCAGCCTGCAAGTCGTCACGCCGGATAATGTGCCCTCCGAGTGGCAGCCCGCCGAAGGGTATCTGGTCGTCGCCAATATCCAAAAGCTGTTTGAGAGCGCCGACGGCAAGCAGGCCGAGCCAGCTTCCGAAGACGAGTTTGAGCTTGATTTCGAGGGCCTGAGTGCGCTCCCCACGAAGCTGGATACGGGGACCCCGCGCCTGCTGGACTTTGTGCAGTCCGTAGCCTCCCCGCTAGTTGTCTTCAACGATGAAGCCCACCACGTCCACGATGAAGCCGTGCATTACGGCAAGTCGGCGGCAGCGCTCAAAGACGAAGACGTGAAAGAAGGCATCGCCTGGAACCGGGTGCTGCTGGGCATTGAAAAGCGGCAGGGGCTTTCGTTGCAGATTGACCTCAGCGCGACACTCTTTGAAGAAACCACCCGGCAGTGGTTCAAGCACACGGTCTACGACTATCCCTTGCAGCAGGCCATCCAGGAAGGCATCGTCAAGCAGCCCTTCATGGGCAAGATCAACTTGCAGTACAAAGACGGCCACGATGAGCCGATCCCCCTGGTGGACGACTCCGCCACCAACGCCTTTGACAAATACACGCAGCTCATCCAGGCCGGCATCGCCGAATGGAAAAAGGAACAGGCGGCTCTGGACGCCAGCGGCATCCCCCGAAAAGCCCTGCTGTTCATCGTGTGCAGCAACAAAAGCGAGGCCGCGCAGATCGCCGGACGGCTGGAAGGGTTCCCCGATGCCGAGACCGGCGAGTGCCTGTTCGCCGGCAAAGTCATTGAAATCCATATCGGACGCAAAGAAGCCACGAACGAAAAAGAATGGCAGAAGATACGCGAGGACATCAACCGCGTCGACCGCAGCGACAGCCCCTACACGGCCATCGTTTCCGTGATGATGCTCAAAGAAGGCTGGGACGTGCGAAACGTCAAGGTCATCGTCCCCCTCCGCCCCTGCGATAGCCGCCAGCTCACCGAGCAGCTTTTAGGGCGCGGCCTGCGCCGGATGTACCCGCCCGCCTGGACCGCCGAAGGCCAGCGGCGCGACCAGGGAAAAGCCGAAAGTTTGTACGTCATTCGGCATCCGTCATTTGAGCGCATCATCAAAAATATCTCGGACATCATTGAAGACGAGCCGGACGACGACAAGCGGCCTAGCCCGACACGGGTGCTGGTGAAGATGGTCGAGCCGGAAGAAGAGCGGGCCAAGCGCGATTTGCCGATCTCGGTGATCGTCGGCGAACCCTACGACCTGGACGACGACTGGATGGAGAAAATCGGGCGCGGCCAGATGCCTCCCCTGCCCCAAAAGTTTCCCTACGTGCAGGACCTCAAAGAAATCGAGGGCATCATCAAGCACGAAGGCGCGGCCGGTGCAGACCTGCTTGCCGAAGCCCCGCTGAAATACACCGTGCAGGCCACCGGGTACGCCTCCGTCGATGCCGTAGTCTCCGCCTACTCCGAAGCCATCCGCGCCGAGCTTCGCCTGACCGGCAGCTATACCCCGGCGATCAAAGGCATCGTGAAAGCATATTTGGAACGCTGCACCTTCGACCTGCGCGGCATCCCCCTCAGCCTGGAAGCCGCCGCCGACTATGACGAAGAAACCCGCCAGATCGTCATCGACAACATCCGGCGCGGCCCCGTCAAACAGCAGGTCATCCAGAACGTCGCCAAGCTCATCGGCCAGGCCCGCTCCGGCAAAGAAACGCCCGACGTGCAGGTGAGCACCAAACACGCCAAAGATTTGACCGAGTTTGAAGCGTCCCCTGGTCAAAACATGATGCCGAACCCTGCCAAATCCGTCCACACGCTCTGCTGCTTTGACAGCGGCGATGAGCTGAAGTTTGCCCAACTGCTGGACGAAGCCGACGACGTGGCCGCCTGGCTTTGGAACGACCAGAGCGGCGTCGGCTTCCGCATCCAGTACAGCTTCGAAGGCCGAATGCCCTACTACTACCCCGACTTCCTGGTGCGCCTGACCGACGGCAGCCTCTACATCATAGAAAGCAAAGGCAGCATCCGCGAGCGCGACCGCGCCAAACAATCCCGCGCCGAACGCTACGCCGACATCCTGCGCGACGCCACCAGGGAAGACTGGCGCTACATCTTCCTCGTCAACGACAGCAGCATCGGACGCCAAGACATCGCCTGGTGGCGCGGCCAAGGCCGCACCCTGTTCCGCGACCTGGTCAGCTTCACCCGAAACGCCGCAACCGGCGGCGGCCTACTCTAAATCACCCGCCCCCATCAAAATCCGCCCCGCCAAGCAGCACCGGCGCGGATAGAAGTCAAATTGAAACAGCGCCCTGGAGCTACCTTTTAAGGCTGCCCTAGGGCACTCTATTTAGACTTGACAGAGCAAAGCTTAATCTAACACAGTCAGCAATGAATAAACGTACCCACTGCTCAGACGTCGGCTCTGTTCATACACTTGGACCTCCTCATTTGCTAAAGTGCCCCCTTGAACCCAAGCAGTGATCGGAAGAGTAATGCCGTCTTCCTCCGGTCCACTTGTATTGAGCAGCATCTGCGCCATCGTCCGAGGATGCGGCGGGCGGCCAGCTTCAATATAGCCGTCAAATTGTAGCGAGGGAACCACCCATTTGATGACGCCATCTTTGGACACTACCAGGGCGCTCCGCCAATTGGATTGACCGATGAGGCGACGTATCGCCGCCTCTGAAGAAACGTCAAAGCGTTTCACGAGATTATCCACTTGTTCCCACAATGGCTTCTGTGATCCAAAGTCCCTCGGCAATAGTGAAGCTGGCATCAGCAACATTGCTGCAAAGGTATTTGCCTCAAATTCTTCCGGTGACGTCATGTAATCACGTAGATTACTGGGCGCATCTCGGAAAGTATGCTTGCCTCGGTGCAAAACGAAATGACCGATTTCATGCGCCAGTGTGAAACGACGTCGCTGCTTGCTCTTCACATTGTTGTTAATCAAAATGCCGCCGACTTCGCCGTCAGTGACCAGTGAGCCTTGAATATCTCCCTCCATTGGGCCTTCTTCAACGACCAGATAAAGATGTTGCACAATCTTCTTCAAATCCACTGGTGCCTGGAAAATCTCTGCCGTTTCCAGTGTCTGCTCAACTTTGATGGCGACAGACTTTTCTTTGGCAAGACGCAGGACTCGATCCATTCCAACTTTGTTCTGACCAAAATTGATGGACTCACCACGGTTGTATGTCCGCAGTTTTGTTTCCCCTTCCTCCACCCTATGCGCCGCCGAGGGAATATTCATCGCCTGAGCCAAATAAGCCACCGGATCAGCGATACCTAAATCCCAAACTTGGCTGGCCTGGTCGCGCCACTCTCCCTGTCGTGCTTTCTTGCGCTTTAATTCTTCCAAGCCTTGCAGTGTTTTTTCCAGAACACTCGGGCGGATGTGAGAAGCGGAGTAGTTGCGTAGGTAAACATCCGCCCCTTCGATTGCTTCTCGCAGTTCCTTCTGCTGTGTCGCGGGGCACTGGGACAGAAATTGAGCCTCCGACGCATCCTGCCCTTGGAATCGCGCACTCAAATAGCTGTCAAAAATTTCAGCGGCAATATTCTCATCTTGCTTAGCTGTATTGTGTCGCATTTTCTTAGTCTCCACTCTTAATTTGAATACATTTTGCCGCCCTCTAATTTAGAGGGCGGTCGGCAAAGACGTCTCGATTTCTTGAAAATAAGGCTTTCTATTTCTTAGAAAAAGGGGCTTTGCAAAATAAGTCGGCATAATCACTTAATTCAAGATAACTCAGCATCTTTCGACACGCCCGAGGCGAGATTTGCCGTACATTATCATCAGAAATATTAAGCATCTTCGCAACCTCTGCTGAAGAATACTGATCATCAAATCTCAATCTAATCACATTTTGTTCTAGTTGACTGAGCGTAGCACGGGCTTCATCCAGAACTATGGAGCGCAAAATTGACTCATCATCAAAGCCTTCTTCTTCCTGACGCACTCTAATTTCTTCTGGGCTTTCGTCATTGCCATTTCCCGAAAAAGCATTCCGAGAAACAACAGACAACTGCTTTGCATGAGCACATTTTTTCAGGACAATATTGCGTGCGATGCCTTTTATCCAAGGAATAAACTTGCTTTCGTCTTGCAGGCTGTCAGTCTTCTGCCATGCCGTCATTACAGCTTGCGAAGCAATGTCGTCCGCTTCCCAAGAAAATGGAGCATGGCAACGGAAAATATAGCTTGTAATTTGGAGCATAAGACGCTCCATTTCCGCGCTTGTTAAAACACCGCTTTTGAATTTTCGAAATAGCTGTACTTTACCAAATTTCCCCTCGTCACTGTCCGTATGTTCAACTTCTGTTTTGTCTTTCAATCTTTGTACTTCCCCTCTTGAGTAATTGGCTATGCTTCGATGGCATAGCCAGCGGTAGGTGCTAAGAAATGGTTCAAAAAGTGACAGATTTATGAAAGATTATTTTATTTATTTTTTGGAAGCCTCAGAAATAATCTTGTCACATTTTCGCGTGATCTGATCACTACCCTTTGTCAATGCAATCAGCAGAGACCAATTCAAAATTCAGCGGCTGGCCTGCTGGGCAAAGCCGCAAGGAGAAGACAATGGAAATCGAGATTTTTGTCCAGGGAAACGAACTCCCCGAAATTAAGCTGGTGCGGGTTCCCAAGTCGGGCACGATCCGCGACGTGGTCGAGGCCGCCCGCAAAGAAGGTCTACCCGTTGCCGCCGATCATTCAGACGCCGTGGTCCTGCTGAAAGGCAATGACCAGGAGCTGGACTTGGACCACCGCCTGGAAGATTTGGGTATCGGCCACCACCACCACCTGCACTGCCACCGCCGCCACAAACACGAAACTGTGACCATCACCGTTGACACCCACCCCAAGCACATCATGAGCGGCAAACACACTGTCGCGGACATCAAGGCCGCAGGCGGTGTGATGCTGGTCAACGACTTGGAAGAAATCGTGAACGGCGTCTTGGTCCCCCTCAGCGACGATGGCGTCGTCACCATCAAAGGCGGCGAGGTCTTCATCAGCCACCCAAAGGACAGCGGCTCATCCTAGTGGGCATCGAGCTGGAGGAAAGGAGCAAGTTTTGACGTTCCCAGAAGATCAAATCGCTGAACTCAAGCGCCACTGTACAGAGCTGTCGCAGTACGAAGAGGCGGGTATCACTTACCTGATGCTGAAAAATTTGCCTCTTCCTGAAGGCTGCCTGCCTGCCACTTGTGATGCCCTGCTTGTGCCGACCGGACGGGATGGTTACTCATCCCGTCTGTTTTTTAACCAGATGATTCAACCAGCCACGGCACGCCTGCTCAACTGGAACGCCGTTGGTGTGCGGGTGATGGAACGGAATTGGCAGGCTTTCTCCTGGCAAGTCACCCGGCCAAACCTGCGCCTGCAAGAGCTGCTAGTCGCCCATCTGAAAGGCTTGACCTGATGCAAGACCTCCTCAAAAAGATCACCCGGCGAACGGCCAAGAAACCGGCTGTCAGCGTCAGTCTGCGTATACCCAACGCGCTGTACGAGCAGATCAGACTTGACTTGGAGCGGCCCCATGCGTTCGCGGCTGAACGGGTCGGCTTTCTGTTTGTGCGGACCGGATTGATGGCCCCTGACAATGTTCTGCTTCTTGGACACGATTACCAGACACTTGCCGATGAGCGCTACATTGACGATCCCGAAGCCGGGGCGCGTATTGACAGCACCGCAATTCGGGAGGCCCTGCAAGGCATTCTGAACGGCCAGGGCGGTGCGTTCCACGTTCATCTGCACGACCACAGCGGCAAGCCGCGCTACAGCCGAATGGACACGACCGAACAGCCGAAGCTCATCGCCAGCTTTCAAGCCGTCAGCCCCACACTGCCACACGGCACTCTGGTTCTTAGCCGGAACAACGCAATCGCTTCAGTCTGGCTCCCCGGAACAAGTCAGCCGATCAGCGTCAAAAAGATTTCTACGGTCGGAGCGCCAATGCGTATTTGGGAGGAAAAGCGAAAATGAACGGGAACACATTCACAAAAAACGACAAATTCGCCCGGCAGTCGTTTTTAGGAGCCGACAGTCAGAGAACGTTTGAGGACTGCACTGTGGGGATCATTGGCGCGGGCGGCGGCGGCTCTCATATCGTTCAGCAGCTTGCCCACTTGGGCTTCACCCGGTACGTCATTTATGATCACGACACCGTCGAGCATACCAATTTGAACCGAATGGTCGGCGCGAAAGAAAGCGATGTCCCCGCCGAGAGGCTCAAAATCAACGTCGCCCGCCGCATGATTCAGGGTCTTACCAAAAAGGCCGAAGTAAGCGCCTACCCACAGAGATGGCAGGAAAATCCTTATCCGCTGCGCGGCTGTGACATCGTGTTCGGATGCCTGGATACGTTTCAAGAGCGCCAGGAGCTGGAAGCGTGTTGCCGACGCTACTTGATCCCCTATATCGACATTGGGATGGACGTCAACCAAGTAGGCGACCAGCCACCCGTGATGGCAGGCCAGATTATCTTGTCCTTGCCGGGCGACTTGTGCCTGTTTTGCATGGGCTTTCTTACTGAAAAGCGATTGGCTCAGGAAGCGGCCCGCTATGGCGCGACGGGTGGCCGCCCACAAGTCGTCTGGCCCAATGGGGTGCTGGCCTCTACCGCCGTCGGCATTGCAGTCAATCTTTTGACGGACTGGTCGCAGTCCCTGCGCGGCTTTGTGTACCTTCAGTATGACGGTGCCACGGGAACCGTTCTGCCACATGCACGAGTGCCTTACCTTCAGGACCTAATTTGCTGTCATTACCCGGCAGATCAGGTGGGGGAGCCAAAGCCAAAGGCACTATAATCTTGTGCTGTTCATTTTCCAGCCGCCGCCGGGGGACGGCTGGAACCTGGACGGCGGGTTGGACGTGGGCCTGGGCTTCCTGTTGGCGGAAGTCGGGCGCGGCGAGCAGCGCCCTCTTATCCTAATCCTTCCTTTAGGAAGGACCCTGCGAAGCGAAGAATGAGCGAAGCAAGGAGGTAGGCCCACCCAGAATTGGGGGCCGGGGGAGATTCCTATCAGGTCTGCCCCCCCAGCAGCGCCCGCATCCGCCCTTCCACCAGCCGACGCCCCTGCGGCAGCGCCCCCCCGAACTCCATTCGCAGCGCGGCCCGTGCCGTCCCTTCCAGCGCCGCCCGCACCGCCGGGGCCAGCGCATCCAAACAGTCCGGCGCGGGCCGTGCGGGGCCGCTGAGAGGCGCGTAGGGCCGCTGTGCCTGCGGGCGCGGCGGCGGCGACGTCGTCACACTCCACCCCTGCTGCACACAGCCCACCAGCCAGGCCGCCGCATTGCGGACCTTCTGCCGCTGTTTCAAGGCATTCAAGCCGTCCAAAGCTTCTTGGCAGCGTTTCTCCCCGAACCGCTCGACCAGCGCTGCCGCCACACGCGGGAACACTCCTTTCTCCACGAACCCGGTCACAACAGGCGAAGCCACAACAGGGGATGGCGCAGCGGGTGCGGACTGAGGGAGCGTAGTGTCTGCTTTAACAACATCTGAAAGGTCTGCTTCAGAGACCCTGCATTTTTGATGGGTGGTGGAACCCGCCGCCGGGGGCCGGTTCCCATCGACCGGCGGCGGCGCGGCGGGGGCCGACTTGCCGAACTGTCCACCCCTCATTTTTGCGGCCTGGCGCGGCATCAGCGCCAGCGTCCGGGCGAGGTCATACACGCAGCGGCCCAGCCGCCCCAGAGAGTTCCGCAGGCGGGTCTTGGTGATCAGCCCCGCTTTGACCAGGCGGGCCACACTGCGCTCCACCGTGGGCACGGAGCAGCCCATGCGGGCGGCAATCGTTTCCTGCTTAGGGTCTACCTCCGTAGTGCGCTGGTTCTTGTAATCCAGCAGGATACCCAGAACATGCACGTCACGGGAAGTCAGCACCTTGCGGTGGCACAGGTCCAAGACGGCGCGGGGAATGGCCGAAAAAAACTCGCAAACGGACGGGGTGGGCATAAACTCAGAATTGGGGTATAATGAAGAAGACAAGACAAAACCTCCACGGTTAAATGTCAGGCCGTCTGAATGTTCAGGTTCAGACGGCCATTTATTTTGTGTATTCGCTGTGCGGGCCTCCCTCGCGGAATGTTCCCGGCACAACTGCCTGCCAGTGTACCCCATCTTCGCCGCTTTCTGCCTGCCGCCCCTCAAAATCTGCCTCGTCTGCATAAAATAGTTCCAGCACGGGCACAGAAATACCGATAGAGTTGTTATAAAAATGTTGCAAAACGGTTCTGAAATCCGTCAAAGAATGTTGACAAATAGAAACTCAGGTGTCACACTCTGTTAAAGTTTGTTTTGTAAACGAAATCAAAGTTTGCTGCTGTGAATGTACCGGGAGACATTTCAGCATCCACACAGCAAAAAGAAGGGAACCGCCTGGCAGCGATCCCCTTCTTCTTTCCGCGCTTTTAGAAGCCTAGGCTTTTAAGAATACGGAGTATCGCCGCGATTGTTGTTGCAACCGCTGCGATTGTTTGAGCGACGGGCCGTAGCTTAACAAACACCCGTCGAACTTGTTTGGACAAGGAGCTTCACCTCCTTCCTGTCCATGTTGGAAAGGCAGCCCCGCAATGGCTGCCTTTTCTACTTTACCTGTTATTCACACACAAAGCAACAGCAGTTTATTGACAAAAATGCCTTCTCTAAAAACGCCCTTTCTAATGCAGCAGTCAGCCCAAAACGCGCTCTGTGGAACAAAGAACCCCGCCGCTGGCGCACGGAAAAAGCCTGACAAACCGTAGGGGCGGGGTCCCCCCGCCCTCCTCATTTCCGCCTGCGCCCGCGCCTCTTTCCTAACTTCCGGCTCCCTCTCCTTGCTGAAGGAGAGGGCGGGGGTGAGGTTCCTACTCCGGTTCTTACTCTGGCTCCCCCAGAATTGGGGGCCGGGGGGCGATCTTTCCGCTTCTTCTCTGTGCCCTCCCCTAACAGGGGAGGGAGTGAGGCACGAACGGGAGGGGTCCTCTCCTAATCCGGTTCCCCCAGAATTGGGGGCTAGGGGGCGATCCTACTCCCCTCTGGAGGAGGGGCCGGGGGAGGTTCCTAAAAGCCGGGGGCGATCTATCCTGCCCCCCGCCCCATCCCCACCGACGACCCCAGCAGCAGTTGAGACGCCAGCGCCGCCGGCGCGGCGTCAGGAGCCGCATACACCGCCAGCGCCAGGCTCATCACCGTGTCATCATGCCCGCGCCCACTGGCCCCCGTGCGTGAGCGCCCGGAAGCGCCCACCGCGCCCAGGTACTCAAAGCTCCGCAGCTCCGACAGCAGCACCCGATGATGCGGAAACGCCAGCCGCCGCGACGACAGCCGCAAGTTCAGCTTGTCCACCAACGACTGCTTGCTGTCCCCGGTGAACTGGAACGTCTCAAACGGAGGCACGCGCCGCCCCTCATCCTTCGCATGACACGCCGCCCGGATCGCCAGCCGCAGCCGCTCGGCCAGCGCATCCCCAATCCCCGACCCGTCCCCCAGCACGCTCCACGGGTCGAACCGGGCCACAATCTGCGCCACATTCTCAATCTGCGCTTCCCAGCCCATGCCCTGCCACCGCCACAGCCCGACCACCCGCGCCGGGCAGTCGGTGATGTCCAAGACGGTGACGACGGTGAAGTCCAGCTTGCGGCCCCAGTCCACGCCGACGGCGTACAGCCGCCCCGCGACCGGCTCCGAAATCAAGTGCCCGCTGCCGGTTTCGAGTGCCACCCTGTTGTCACTCTGCACCGCCGCGTCAATGTCATCCTCCCGGAACACCGCGCCGCCCACGTCCAAAAACTGCGCTTCATACTCCTGCGAAAACATGGTCTCGCCCATCTCTTCGCGCTGGCTCATCAGGAAGGCCAGATCGAGATGCGGGTTGCCGACCGTGGGAAATTGATGCGCCGCGTAGGTGATGCCGGCCGCATCCACCGCGCCCGATGTCGCTTTGGCGAACAGCCGGTAATAGGCGCTGCGCTTGCCGCTGGGGGACGACGCCAGGGTGTAGTCACCGCCCTTGTCGAGCAGCATCGGCATCAGGACCTCGTTCAAAACGCTGTCCGGGATGTACGCGGCCTCGTCAGCGATGATCTTATGTGCCCACAGGCCACGCAGGCCCCGGCCATCCCGGCCCGCCGTCCGGCAGATGACCGTGACGACGGCGTCCGGCCAGTCAGGGTGAGACAGCGTGATCGACAGCGCGGGCCGCTGCCGGATGGCGAGGACCAGCCCGGCGGCAATGTCTGCGTTCTTATCGAGCGCCTGGATCAGCAGGCGCAGCACTTCCGACCCGATCAGCCGCGCCTGATTATCGGTCGGGGCCACCACGAGCTGACGACAGCCCCGCCCGGCGCTGAGTTCATCCAGCGCCAGCGAGGCGATATCCACGCCCAGGCATTCCGTCTTGCCCCAGCGACGCCCACACGCGGCCACCGTGACCTGTGTGGGCGAGCAGAAGAAGAGCCGCTGCTTTTCATGCGGCACCCACTCCCAGACGTCCCGCGCCAATTCCAGCCGCCGCGCCGCGCTCTCCTGCCGTTCCTGCCCTGTCCGCCACATTCCCTGCCGTCTTTCTGCTCCACCCCAATTATGGGGCGCAGGCAGGCCCGCAGTCAGACGGTAATTGTGCGGGGGGCGTAGGGGCGCTGCTTGCCGCGCCCTCTTATCCTATCTTGTTCCGGTCCCCCCAGAATTGGGGGCTAGGGGGCCTCTTATCCAAATCCTCCCTTTAGGGAGGACCCTGCGAAGCGAAGAATGAGCGAAGCAAGGAGGTAGGTCTCCAACTCCCCCAGAATTGGGGGCCGGGGGGCGATCTTCCTCCCCTCTGAAGGAGGGGCCGGGGGAGGTCTTAAAAGCCGGGGGAGGTCTCTTAAACGCCGGGCGCATACCCCGCCGACTCCAGAAACGCCGCGACCTGCTGATACGCATCCTGAGCCGCAATCTCCCGCGCTTCCCGGTCCCCGGCCTCGACAAAGTTAGCATACCAGGCCGGGCCGGTTGCCTCCGCCGACGCGAACGCCTCCGCGATATACCCCAGCCCCTCGCGGACAATCCCCTGCGCCAGATGCGGACGGCATTCAGCGGCGACCGCCTCGCCCCCGCCCGGATAGTTTTTCAGGCAGTACACAATGTCGTAAGCATCCTTCTCCTTCATCCGCCCCTTCAAAGCCAGCCCCTTCATCATCAGGAAAGGCACGAGCGACGCAACGCGCACCGTCACGCTGTCCCGCCCCCCACCCGGCAAAGTCGCCGTCAGCGGCACATCCCGCGCCGGCTGGTCGAACGCAAACTCGCACCCCCGCGCTTTCAGCGGCTGCAAATCGTCCTGAATCTTCTGGTGCTTGTGGCGTTTGCCCGTTCCCGCGTAAGCGCCCGCCATCAGGTCGATCTCCACTTCCACCGGAGCCTCGCCCTCCGTCCCCGGAACCTGCCGGAAAAACTTGTACGGGTACCGGCCCGGCTTCTGATAGTAGCCGCGCCCTTCCAGAAGCCGCCGGATCGACTGGTACCCCGCCTCCTGAAGTTTGCGCTGGTCGAGCGCCAGATCAACATCCATACTGCCGACGTGCGGTGGCAAACCGCCCTGGGCCAGCAGCTCCGGCACCCAGCCGCCGACAATCAGAATGTTGTCCCGGTACTCGTGCAGCAGGTGGGTCAGCTCCACCATCACGGCTTTCGCGGCGTTCACCGCCCCCGCCGTGTAGTCCGTCGCCGTGCGAAGATTATCTGCCATCAAGGGTACTCCAAAGGGGTTCGATCTTCTGCTGGTAAAGATGTTCGGCGGCTTCTTCGCCGCGTGCGCGTGCGCTCTGCAAATCCAGATAGACCTGCAACGGCGAAACGAGCCTGTCGGCCCCGACGATGGCACTTCCCAAAAAAACGCCTTCGTCATACGGGGTCAGCAGGGTGACATTCGCGCCGCTCTGCACCTTCTTGAGCTTGGCCGCCTCCGCAATCGCGCCAATGTCATCCGCGACATACACAGCCGCCTTCGGGTAGCGGACAAAGGGCGCATACCGGGCCGCCCCGCTGAACCCGGTCAGCCCGTAAGCCACCCCCGCGTCCCGGCACGCTTCCGCGACGGCGCTCTCCGTCTCGGCGACCGACTGAAGCGAATAAAAATCATGGGCCTGGTTCCGGCGGTCATCGTACTGACGCGCCCACTCCCCCAGCAGCGCGGCAGGCTGGGTCAGGCGCACCCCCTCCCGTTCCGCCGTCAGCCATTCCCGGTCCAGCAGGAGCCGCCGCACATCCACCACCGTGCCCACACTCACCCCTGATTCGGAGGCCAGCCCACGCACCTGCCAGGCCCTCTCCGGTGCATCAAGCAACACGCGCAAAACCCGCTCTGCCCTGGGCGCATACAGCCCCACCCGGCTGACCGCCCGTTTGTGTGGATTAGGATACCCTTGCCGCTCGATAAACACGCCGTCAAAGCTGAAACGGCAGTTCCCCGCGAAATCCAGGTAATTCACCCCTGCCTCCCTGCAAATCGCCGCCGCCGCATCGCTGATATAAGGTGCCACAAACAGCAGGACCGCCCCCCGCTCTGCGTCCTGTCTCTGAAGCAAAGCGCTGGCCTGACGCGCAAAGCGCGGCTGCCCGCTGGCATTCACCTCCGCCACCAGCACCCGCTCATAAGACCTCCTCCCCCCCGGCGCAAGAGTGACCAGGAACACCATCTGCGAACGGTATTCCTCCTCCACAATATACGTCATTCCCCGCACAAACGGCACCCCCGCCAGGCACACCTGAACCGCACGGACCGCCGCCTGCTGAAGTTCCCAATTCTCTGCAATGTTCATTGTTTCCAACCAGTTCAGCCGCTGCTGAACAACAGTATAGTCTTGAACTCCCGCCCTGTCAAGACCCCCCGCCATCCCCCGTCCCGGCCCTCCCAAAGCGGCGGGGCTGTCCGTATCCTTCGGATTACTTCGTATCGGCAGGACTGCGGGGCGACCGCCTCCCGCTGATGATTTCAGGCGGTTCCAGCGGCGCGGGGTGGTGGTCCTGCCGGTGATTGATTAGGAACTGAGCCGCCGGTCGTCTCGCCCCCGGCGGGGCAGCCCAGGGCGTCTGCCTCTTTCGCCGGGAACGAGCCGCCCTTGCTGCTTCGCCGTGCCGGTCATTCTCCAGAGTTAATAGCCGCTGATACGGCCTGCTTGGCGTTATGCGCCAATATGAGTCATTGTGCGCCCCTGCGATGGACGAAGAACGACCACCGGACCCCTACGCACGCGCACGCGAGACGCGCCCAGGCCGGGGGTGCGGCGTGTCTCTCTTAGCACGTCCGTAGGGGGTGAAACAGCATGAGCAAACAAGTGGCGCGGCGGTCGGCGCTGGGGGTGCTGCTGGCCGCATGGTGGGCCGACAAGCAGGCCCGGCAGGACGGCTCGGTGACCCTGTGCGATGCGGTCATTCTGGCTGGACTGGGCCTGTGCTGGCTGCTGGAACGGAAGCCGGGGACGAAGTAGACAGACATACCGGGCGGTAAGTTACGCCTCTGCCGCCCGGAAGAAGCCGGGAAAAACAAAACGAGAAGAGCAGGAGCGGTGGATTATTCCAAATTGATACGCCGGACTGACACCCATGCTTTCGCTGCGCTCCTTGCCGGTTTTTGACTGTTGATTTTCTTTTTTCTTTTTCTTTGGGGAAGAGAAAGAGTTTTCAGAGTTTTTTTGCGAGGATTTTCAGGAGTTTTGAAGATTTCTTTTTGCGAGGATTTTCAGCCGCCTGACGAAAAAAGGGTTAGCCCAGCGGTGGGGCAGTGGGGCGTCGTTTTTTCCCTCAAAGGTGGAAAGTATCTGCCTGCCGCTTCGGTCGGGGGCGTTCGCTCCGGCGGGCCTCCCTGCCTTGCGGCGGCGTCTGTGGCGGGGGGGCTTGCCGTGCGTGGGGCGGGGGCGTTCCCTGGGACTGGGCGCGGCTGAAACCGCGCCCACCGGGGGCGAAAGAGGGGGCTGAAGCCCCCAAGAGGGGCGGGCCTTCGGCCCGCCCCGCCAGACGGCGGCAGCCGGTCCGGGTGGCTCCCTCGGCGCGGATGTGCAGCAGACCGGCGGCGCGGCCAGATCGGCGCAGCGCCAGGCCGGAAAACCGCGCCAAATCAGCCCGAAAACAGGCCGAAAAATAGTCTGTTTTTGTGCTTTATTGTGCTTTATTGTGCATAAAATCGGGTATAATCAGAGTGAAGGGGGCCACCGTGGAAAGTTTCCCCCTATCACCCAGCCAAAAGGAACACCTGAAATGTCCCTCTCTCTCTCGCAGTGTACCTCGCTTTTCTTCGCAGTGCAAGCCGACCTTGCCAACCCGCCCCTGCCGCTGCCGGTCAAGCTGGCTGCCTATGCGTCCGAAGTGGAAGCCCGCACCCGGCGCAGCGTTCGCCGCCGCAACTCAAACCATCAGCGCATTGTCAAAGATGCCCGCGCCCTGGCCGAGCAAGCCCACAGCGCCGCCCAGTTGCTCCAAAAGCAGGAAGCCGAAATCGCAAAGCTCCGCGCCGAGGTGCAGCGGCTGGAATATGCCGCCGATGACCTGCTCTGGGGCATCCAGGCCGACCAGCACGACGCGCTGGAAGAAGGGCGCGTGTTTATGCAAACGTGCGCCGCCGAGCATCAGCACTTTCCCAGCGTTCTCGCGGGCTAACCGCCGGGACGGGGGGCTTGCGCCCCCCGTCCCTTCCAAGAAGGAAAAAGACCATGAAGACCACCACCGAGCCGAACCGCTGGGCCATCCTGCTGGGGTTCCCCCACCCGGAGACCGGAGAGCAGATCACCATCGCCAGCCATGAATGCCGCGACCTCTTGCAAGCCCGCACCCTGCTGAGTGAAATGCGCGAGCTGGCTTCGGACATCGCCGAATGGCTGCCCGGCCTGATTGTGGAAGGCATCGAAATCAAGTCCTTTGCCCAAGCGGTTGAAGAAAACGCCGAAATGAGCGAGGACGACAAAGCCCACTGGCGCGGACAGATCGCGCAGGAAGCCGCCCGGAAGCTGCGGAAAACCATACACTAGGCCCCCTCCGGGGGCGGCAGCAGCCGCCCCCGGAAAGGACGTAAGCAGGCAAACATATAATATGAAAAGTCCCGAAGAACGAACCCCGACCCACGCCCAAGCCGAACTCTTGATCCTGATGGAAGCCCAGTTTGCCCAACTCCTGCCCGATGCCGCCGCGCTGCCCGCCTGGCTGGATGGCATGACCGCATTGGCCGACCGCTACCTCGCCGCCGGGGGAACCCTGGACGAGCTGCAAGCCCGCTTCAACGACGAAGAAACGTCCCTCGGTGAACGCTTCTTTTTTTCTCAGAAAGGACCGCTTTAATGACCGCGCCAGAACCCACCCCCGATACCCGCCCCTGCACCCGCTGCGGCCAGCCCGTTGATCTGCTGCGCGGCAGTTGGCAGACCGGCCCCACCAGCCGGGACGTGCAGCACACCACCTGCCCCACGTCGCCGGAGCTGGCCGCGCTGCCGGTCCTGCCCGCAGACACTCAGCCCGCCGCGCCCGCCGCGCCTGTGCCCGCCTACATGACCAAAGCCGAAGCCGCCGCGCTGCTGCGGGTGCATATCAACACCATCAGCAACAAAATCAAAGAGGGGGAGTTGCCCGCACTGCGTGTGCGCGGCGGGCGGAACGTGCTGCTCGACCGACGGGACGTGCTGGCCCTGCTGGAACCCATACAGGTGGAAGGGTGAGGGGAGCCGCCCTGCGCCTGCTGTCCTCAGCAGACCCGGACGCGGCTACCATCACCCAAAAAGGGCCGAAAGCCGCGCAAATCAAGCCACAGGGCCAAATTCGGGCGTTCTGGGCGCGTCTGTGCAGGAGGCCCGCAGGTCGCTGAGACCCACCCCCACCCCCGGCCCGGCGTGGACACAGGGGCCCAGTGCCGCTTCCAGCCGCTCCAGGTCGTCCGTCATCAGCGGATGCGAAGGCCGCAGCCGCCGCTCCAGCTCGGCCCACAGCCACGCCCGCGCCTGGTCGCCCTCGGCCCGGCCACACAGCCAGTGGCGCAGGCTCACCCACGCCATTCCCCGCAGCACCCATTCTATCTCATCCACGTCCATTGCAGTGATCTCCTTCTCCGCAGTTCCTGCCGCCCCCCTGCGGTCATTTTACCATGTTAGCAGGCAGGCGGCAACTAGAGTGAGCGCGAGGGGGGAGCGCACGCGCACGCGAGAGAGACGAGGGGGAGTGTCCGAGCGGGGAGGGGGAGCCTCCCCGTGAGCTATCCGTGAGCCTTCCGTCTCTTTCTCCTGCTCCCTGCTCTTTCTCTCTTCTCCCCCTCGGACACGGTCCCAAGCTGCCGCCCCCAGACAAAAGGGGCCGCCAGAGCGGCGACCCCGAGTTGATCCCCGTCCCAAAGCGGGCGGGAAGCTGATAGAACGTCCTAATGTTTCCGACAAACCAGCCCCCTTCGGCGCGGGCGTTCGCTCATTCTTCTCTTTCAGCGCAAAAGGTCCGACTTCAGAAGTTCCGAGGCCGCGCCCTTGCCGTCCTTGATCGCCGCCCGCCGCCACGTCTGCGCCAGATAGCCCGCCACGTCCAGCGGCTCCGGCAGCGGCGGGCCGTTCTGGTCCTCGTGCAGCTCGCACCACACCTCCCCGTTCCGCCGCCGCCCCTCCCGGCCCAGCGTCAGCACCAGGCCCCGCAAAGGGCAGGTCCGCGTAACTAGGCCATCCAGGACTTTAGAATTGGTCAGCACCTGCAAACGCGCCGCCATCTTCGGCGAGAACTCCCAAATGCGCTGCGCTCCCCCCAGCAGCTCCACGGCCAGCAGATGCCGCCACCGCGCCTCCGAGGCCACCGCCCGGCCCGGCGGCTGTTCGGCCACCGGGAGCGGGCAGTACGGGCAGCGCGGCGTCGTACAGCGCCGGTACGCCTTCACCGCCGGGACCCAGTGCCCCCGGTAGTGGTTCGGCTCCGGGGACACGATGCGGACCGTCAGCAGCTCGTCCGCAGGCCATCGCAGCCAAAGGCTGTCTTCGTCTTCCTGCTCTTCCGGCTGGACCCAGCCCGTGCCGATGCCTGTTGGCAGGGGCGCATCGCCGGTGGCCGTCTTGATTTCGCTCATCGCACGGCCCTCCGTCGCTCTCTCCTGCTCTTTCTGTTCCTCGCGCTGCGGATGCCCTCATACTTACCAAAGACGACCCTGCGCGGCCAAGCCGCCGGGGCCGGACCAAATGCAGTCCTCAAATCTACTAATTCTCCATTAGCGAAGCACACTCCGGGGCCGCGCTTCCTGCTCACAGCCACCGACAACGTGAGTATCTCTTGTCAAACCGAGGGGGGACCGTGCTTCTGGCGCTGCCGGTCCAAGCGCTCCTGAATACTTAAGCTGGACACCCACACCTGGGCACCTTTACCGCTCCCCACTTTTACCGCCTCCAACTTCTCCTCCCGAATCAACTGCTGAATGCGCGTCCGGGTCACGCCCAGCCGCTCCGCCGCATCCGTGACGGTCTCCACCATCGCCGCCAGCCGCGCCAAATACGTTGGGGCGGCGGGCGCGGGTGCAGAAGTGTGTGTTTGCTCTTTCATTATCTGTATCCTGGCCCACCCAACTGAGAGCCTGATTGGCATTATAACACAGGTCTTGTTAAATGAAAAGGCTTTCGTATGATAAGTTTTGGGCGGATTTGAAACCAGGCAGAAATAAAGTTGTTCGCAGGCTGAAAATTTGGCCCCAGCCCTTGACTCTGCCGCCTGCCGAAGCCCCGGCGGAAGCACCCCCCGAATAGAAACACGCCCGTACTTACGGAAGTCCGTACTTACGGAAGCACGGACTTGCGGAAGCCCGCACGGAAGCACGGAAGCACGCACGGACGGAAGGCAGTGAAAACAGCTCGCCCGACGTTCTGGACGTGGTGATCTCAGAATTAGAAGAGTGTGAACAATCATTGTTCCACTCATTTACATGAATTTCTGAATTACCCCTTGACTCTGCCTGCCTGCTCGTGCTATCATGCGACCCAGGGAAACAACTTGTACCCCTGCCTAACAACTTCCTGAAGAAAACCTTGAAGGGTGGAGCGCATGGATTACCTGTCGCACTTTGGCCTGACGCTGGCCCCATTCTCGACCACACCCGATCCCCGGTTCGCCTACGCGACCCGCGAACACCGCCAGGCGCTCAATAAAATCGCCTATTACACCGAGGAGCGCCGGGGCATCTTCCTCTTGACCGGCCAGATCGGCACCGGCAAGACCACGATTTCACAGCTTGCGATGAACGGCTGGCGGGAGCGCCCCGCGCAGTTCGTCGCTACGCATGTCACCGACCCCTCGCCGCGCACCGAAGCGGGCTTCCTGCGTCTCATTCTCGCCTCGTTTGGCCTTCCCACCCCGCGCACCCTGCTGGACATCAAAGGCGTCCTGCGCGGCTTCCTGGTGGACCAGTACAAGGCCGGGCGGACCGTCGTGCTGATGCTGGACGAAGCACAGACCATTCACCCGAACAACCTGGACACGCTCCAGGCACTCTCCAATGAGCAGACACAAACCGCCAAGCTCATCCAGATCGTGCTGCTCGCCCAGCCAAACTTCGAACACAAACTGACCCAGAAGCCCGCCCTGCGGTCACGGATCGCAGGCGGCACAACGCTGAACCCCCTGACCCTGGAAGACGCCATCGGCCTGCTGCGCCACCGCGTCGAGATCGGCGGCGGGGACTTCGACCACATCTTCCCGGTCACCACCCACAAAGGTCTCTACAACGCCACCAATGGGGTTCCGCGTGACCTGTGTATCCTGGCAGATGCCGCCATGGTGAACGCCCTAGCCGCTGGCAGCCGTGTTGTGGACGACGAGGCTCTCGCGGGCGCTCTGCAAGACCTCAAATTCAAAGACTGGGGCGGCAAATAATGACGGCAAAGCCATTGACAAATCGGAGTAACAAATAATGCAAGGCAAAAGCGGCGGGAGCCTGACGTTCCCAGACAATCCCCTGGCCTCGATGCAGGAGCTGTCCGCACTGGATGCGCCTGCGCCGCCTGCGGTCAGCACACCCCGGCCAGAGCCGGAAACAATAAAGGAAAGAAACAATGAAGGAAACTTTATAACTTCCGAGTTTCCTACGAAGGAAACTCCCTCCGAAACTCCCAAGCAATCTAAGAGCGAACCTAAAAAGCAAAGTAACTCTCAAGCTTTGGAGCAATCCAGAAAGGCTTCTCCGAAGCAGTCCCTGAAAGAAGCGGTTTTGGAAGACGGCAAAGCACCAGAAGAGAAGGTCACCAAGACCCGACTCAATGTGGATATCGATGAGGAGCTGCATATCTGGCTCAAAGGCCACGCCATCCAGAACCGACGCAAGCTCAACGACCTGATTCCGCGCATCCTGAAGGCTTACCGGGACCAAGTGGAGGGGGATTAAGCTGAATTGAAACCGACGAAGTAAAAGAGCCAAAGAAGTCGAACAGAGGAAAGCCCCCAAGAATCTGACCTCTTGGGGGCTTCGGAAAATCGGGCGTTGGAGGCCCGTCACATGTGTATTATTCCCCAAACCAAGCCGAATGTCAAGCGAGTAGATAAAGGCAGCCCGGCAGCCGCAAAAGCCCTTGTTTGCCCGAGGGAAAATATCGAGGTGTCCCCATGAGCGACATCCCACCGCTGGACGCCCGCGCCTACAAAGTCCTTGCCGACGTGCTGGGGGGCGACGGGAAGGTCGTTGCCTTCCGCCCGCTGTTCGCCCACGCACTCGGCGGCGCCTGCAATGCGCTCCTCTTGTCCCAGTTCTGGTATTGGACCAATATGCCGACTGTGCAGGGGCGGGCCGACGGCTGGTTCTGGAAAAGCCAAAAGGACATCACGCTCGAAACCGGCCTCACGAGAACGGAAACAGAAACGGCTCGGCGCAAACTGACCGAGATCGGTGTGGTGGTACAGGAAGTGCGGGGCGTGCCCGCCACCGTGCATTTTCGCATCAACAAGGACGTGCTGTTTGAGCTGCTCTGGCGCTACATTCTCGCCAATCCTGTCCAGTTTGCGGAAAACCTGCAAACTGAAGAAAAGGACGTTCAAAACCCGCAAACTAGAATGCGGGAAACCCGCAAACTGGTTCGCGGAAAACCTGCAAACAAGTCTGCGGAAAATCTGCAAACTATTCAAAAGACTACTCAGGAAAAAACTCAAAAGACTACTCAGGAAATACCAAGCTCGGAAGTTTTCGCTTCGCTGCTTTCAGAAGAAGAGGGGAAGGAGCCGACGGCGCGGCCCTGGGCCGACTTGCCCGAGCCGGAACGTGCGCCCTGGCTGGACAAGGCCGAGGCCGAGCTGAAAGAGAACTTCGGGGGCGCACTGTGGGCGAAGACGAAAGAGAAGGCCCGTGCCAGCATCGGAAACCAGCGGGCCGCCAATCTGTATCTGGAAGCCAACGACGGATAACCGGAGCCACCTGCCGCGCAAGTGGCGCGAGTTCGATCTGCTGCAATATATCCCTGAATTGGAATCGAAGAAGTAAAAGAGACAAAGAAGCAGAACAGAGAGAAGCCCCCAACAACCTGACCTCTTGAGGGCTTGCTTTTCCTGTTTGTTTCACGTATAATACAAAGCGTGGATAAAGAAACAATAGAGAGACTGAAGGCGGCCACATACCAAAAGCGAGGTGGACGCGAAGGCATAACACTTAGAGAAGCTGCCGCGCAGAGCGGTATCAGCTTTCCCACGCTCTCGCGGATTGAGACAGGCAAAACACCCGATCTCAAAACATTCAAGAAACTTTGCGAGTGGACCGGCCAGAGCGCCGATTATTTTCTGGGCTTGGACCAAAAGGACTGAGACAAAACAAAGCCTGCCAAGTGTCAGATACTCGGCAGGCCACCGACCGCACAGGAGGCGGTCAGACCATGAAGCATACCCGAAACACGGACATCCCCGGCATTCTTTTTCTCTATCGATTCGGAGGGCGAGCATGAATAGGAAGCCCCAAACCGCAAAGCCTGTGAGCTGCACGTTCGAACAGAAGTGGGGCGACGACCCATTCACGGCGCTCGGCCACACACAAATCCCAAACGCGCTTATCCAGTACGCCTCGCGCCTCAAGCTCGCCCCCGATGAGTGCTGGCTCATCACCTGCATCTTGTTTCATAAGCGCACTGCCGCCGCCCCCTTCCCCGGCCAGGAAACGCTGACCGAGATGTACGGGCGCAGCGTCGATACCGTCCAGCGCGTCATCAAAAGCATCCGCGCCAAAGGGCTGATGGAGGTGCAGCACAAACGCAGCGAGTTGGGCCACTTTTCCCATATCGTGTACGACTTCGTACCCCTGCGCCTGGCGCTCAATGAATGCTACTACCAGGATCACCCGGAGCAGCGTCCGCAGTATTCCCAGCCTGTGCCCAGTTTGGCGAAATCAGCCATACCGCAGGGATGCGGCACGGCAGGTGAAAAACGCGGAAATTCAAAGTCCAATATCAGCCATACCGCACGCCTGCGGTACGGCAGGAATGCGGTCAGCCATACCGCAAAAGTGCCCCTACCCATGCCGCAGGGATGCGGTACTAATCAGACTCTTAAGAAGAAAATTGAAATAGACTCTTCGGAAGTTTTCGCTTCGCTGCTTTCAGAAGAAGAGGGGAAGGAGCCGACGGCGCGGCCCTGGCCTGACTTGCCGGAGCCGGAACGTGCGCCCTGGCTGGAACGGGCCGAGGCCGAGCTGAAAGAGAACTTCGGGGGCGCACTGTGGGCGAAGACGAAAGAAAAGGCCCGCGCCAGCATCCGGGGCCAGCGGGCCGCCAATCTGTATTTGGAAGCAAACGACGGACCACCGGAACCAAAGGCCGTTGTCCATACCCCTGGGCCGACTTGCCGGAGCGTGCGCCCTGGCTGAACTGGGCACTGGGGGAGCTGGTCGCCATCCACGCCGGGACTGGGATCACACCCAAGCCCAAGCTGGTGGAAGTGCGTGCGCTAAACTTATACAACGGTGCGCTGAAAACGTAGTAAGGATAAAGACGGATGCTTGAAACTCTTACTATTGCTTGGCTAGATTTATGATTATAATTTCCTTGACATCTTTCTGCATGTATGATATGATACGTTAGCCGATAAAATTTGGGGCCAATCTTGCCTGTTTGATTGTGTCTTGTAATTCCTAAATCATGAATCATGTGAGTATGATATAAAGATAAGGAACATGCTAGACGCACAGGATAGGTATCAGCGACAGTCAGGCCATTAGAAACAGAAACGGAGAGTTCCATGTTCAAAGGATTTTCTGGTTGTTCATTTTGCTTTGGGTCTTTCGGTTCTTCCTTGCTGCGATTATCATGTTCCTTGCGTCTGCTGGCTTTCAGTGTGTTCTTAACGCTCACGACGTGCATCGGCATTTTGTCAACGCCGGCCTTCTGCGGCACCCCCGTTTCACTTCTGCGAGCTACTACTGGCGACGGCAGCCACTTCTTTCTAAGCAGCAGTCAGCCGGAAATCACCGGCTATGGTTCGGCCTGGCACACCATCAGCAATCTTGGCTATGTGTATTCGGATGGCTCTAGCGACTCCGCTTTGGTGCCTCTGTACCGCATCTACCATGCCTCTACCTTCAACCACTATTACACCACCAGCGCTGCCGAGCGCAACTACAACATACAAAACAATGGGTGGGTAGATCAGGGAATACAAGGCTACGTTTATCCCAGCCCCGGCCCTGGTCGAAGCCCTATCTATGTAGCCTACAACGGTGCCGCTGGAACCCACCTATTCACCCAAGACGCTGCCGAGTACAACGCTCTTTCCTCGGCTTGGACCAAGTCCGGCGTAGCATTTTACGTGTTAACAGTCGTGTCTGCGGTTGACTTGCCGCTTCTGCGAGCTACTACTGGTGACGGCAGCCACTTCTTTCTAAGCAGCAGTCAGCCGGAAATCACCGGCTATGGTTCGGCCTGGCACACCATCAGCAGTCTCGGCAACATTTATGGAAGTGGCTCCAGCGACTCCGCTTTGGTGCCTCTGTACCGCATCTACCATGCCTCTACCTTCAACCACTATTACACCACCAGCGCTGCCGAGCGCAACTACAACATACAAAACAATGGGTGGGTAGATCAGGGAATACAAGGCTACGTTTATCCCAGCCCCGGCCCTGGTCGAAGCCCTATCTATGTAGCCTACAACGGTGCCGCTGGAACCCACCTATTCACCCAAGACGCTGCCGAGTACAACGCTCTTTCCTCGGCTTGGACCAAGTCCGGCGCATCGTTCTATTTGCCCTCTTCTGGCAACACCATGAATACTAATTGGAGGGTTGTAGGTGCGGCCGCCTTACAGGGAGATAGCCATCCGGGCATATTTTGGCAGAACCAAATAACGGGTGGGATTATGTACTGGACTATGAACGGCACGAGTGTTACTGGTACTCGCACTTTGGCAAGCCGTTTAACTACATCTGCGGGTGTTGGCATCGCGGCATCGGTTGTGACGGCGACGGACCTTGATGGAGATGCTCGCCCCGATATGGTGGCCGTCAACCCTATAAGCAATCAGTCAGACAGCGGGCAGGTGAAATGGTGGTCGATGACAGCCGCGACCCAAGCGGCCCTGCCCAATGCCGCAGCGTTTCCTGGTAGCATCTCTGACACCAGTAACGCCGTCGCAACCGTTCCTGACAACAACTGGCATGTAATAGGTGCAGCAGATGTCAACGCAGACAGCCACCCAGATCTTCTCCTGCAGAACAGCATGACTGGTCAAATGAAAGTCTGGTATATGAACGGCTCACAAGTCATCAGCTATGGACAGCCTTTCGCCACGATCGCTGACACAAACTGGCGGTTGGTAGGAGCAGCCGATTTCAATGGCGACGGCCATCCTGATCTCCTTTTCCAGAACAGCGCGGGGGGGCAGCTTGGCGTCTGGTACATGAACGGCGAGCAGAAAACCGGAGATAGTGGTACTTTTGCTACGGTCACCGACACCAATTGGAGAGCAATTAGCTTAGCGGACTTCAATGGAGACGGCCATCCTGATATTCTTTTTCAAAACCAGCTGACGCAACAAACGCAGATATGGTTGATGAGCGGAGCCACAGGGGTTACTGTAAGTAGTAATTATCCACTTACTAGTGCTTCAACGCTAGGGCAGTGGTCCTCCAGCTTTCAGTGGGGCGGATTCAACGTAGCTCAAGGCGGAGCATCTTATTTAGAGGCTGCAGCACCGGCTATAGACATGAGCGTTCTGCCCAATGGGAGTGTACTCACGTGGTCTGTTGAGGCCGGGCATGGTTGCTACGCTACCTCGGACAATCTCTACCTGTGGGAACCCATTTTAGGCGGCTTTGGAATGGGGTCAAGTGCTCCCATTATTACCTCAGCATCGAATCCCGACTACTTAAATGCAACGTTCCCCAACGTTTGTATGTTCTGTAGTAGTCACTCATTCTTGGCTGATGGCCGGCTTTTTGTCTCTGGGGGCCATGATGGAAGAACGGCAGCCACAACTGGTGGTGCCAATGGTTATGGTATACCACAGACAAACCTTTATGACTGGAACACCAACCTTTGGTCTGCTGGCCCTGTAATGGCCCACGGCCGCTGGTATCCGAGTAACTGCGCCCTCCCAAATGGGAATGTACTGATCGGAGAGGGCACGTATGTTGATGGGACTACTGCTTTTAACAACAGCGTAGGTGAAGTTTACCAGGCAAATGCAGCAGCTCCCGGAAGCTTCACGGAGCTGAGCAATCCTGGAGCCAGTTTTGACATTCCTAACCCCTCTGATTTCTACAGCTATCCATGGCTATTTGTCGTCCCCAATGGGCAGGTTGTCCATGTGGGGGCAACTCAGAAGACTTACAGTATCGATGTCAACGCTGCCCAGCCCGCATGGACAGCAAATGCCCCCAACGTTTTTCAGGGCCTGAGAGATTACGGGTCTGCTGTGACATATGATCCAGGTAAGATATTAGTCATGGGCGGAAATACTGCGACTCCCTCTGCAGAGACACTGGACACGACAGTCGCCAGCCCAGCTTGGCAAAATACAGACTTTATGCTCTACCCCCGGCGCTATTGCACAGCAACAATCCTCGCTGATGGCACGGTACTGGCAACGGGTGGAATGAACACTTACGATCCTTCTAACTACGCAAAAGGTCCTGGTAATCCGTATCAGATCAACGACAATCATGCTGTGTTGACGACAGAGCTATGGAACCCCGCAACGGGCCACTGGTCCACACTGGCTTGCATGGAGACTCCTCGTTTGTACCATTCAACAGCCGCATTGCTGCCTGATGGACGCGTACTATCTGCTGGCGGTGGACGTGGCGGGAGCTTTCTGGATCATTCCGATGCAGAGATATTCTCGCCGCCCTATCTATTCAAGGGGACACGCCCGGTAATCAGCACCGCTCCAACATCCATCACATATGGACAGTCTTTCACCGTGACCGTGCCGGACACAACTGCCGCTAATTCGATTCAGAGTGTCACTTTCATACGGTTATCGTCTGTGACGCACTGTTTTAATTCGAATCAGCGTATCAACCGTTTGGTTTGTAGTCAGGCATCAACATCGCTATCGATTTCGGCACCGCTCAACGCCAATCTTTGTCCGCCAGGACACTATATGCTCTTTCTCATAAACAGCAACGGAGTGCCATCGGTGTCCAAAATCATACAGATTCATTAAGCTGTTTGAAAGCAACTCTTCAAGACGGCACGCAGCAGGTAGTAATACCTCACTAGAAGCGCAATGTTACCGCCGCGACCGGGCTGTCGCGCTGGCCCTGATCCCCGCCGTGCTGGACGACCTGGCCCGCGCCGGACTGACCCTGACCGAGGCGCTGGCCGTCAAAGTCCTTGCCGCTGATTCGGCGCATACCTGCTATGTGCAGGCGGCTGTCAAGAGCGCTGCCGCCGTCCAGGCCGAGGGCCGCGCCTTGGCTGAGGAGCTACGCCGCCGATATGGCAAACAGTAAACACTAGATATGGACACCCGTAAATATGGAAGTCCCCGCCCTCAATTTCGGGGCGGGGGCTTTTTATTTTGTCGAGCAGAATTTCCTCCCCAAGATGTTTCAAATAAATTCTAAACGGTAGTAAAATGGCATTGAATACAAATTATAGGAGAACAGTATGCCAGGACTAAATCAATTTGGTGTTGATGGAGACGCTTTTGCTTCTCAGCAAACTCACAGAACTCTTTTCGCAGTGGTTGTTTTTGGCGAGAACGCTTCTCTGACAGGAGAGGCATACGTTTTTACAGAAGAGAGCGCGGCCACTCAGAAAACAGACGATCTTAAGACTAAAGGTGCTAAGGCATTTGCTGGCCCGCTTGTCATTACCGATGCGCCAATTTTTGACCCGACAGCAGTGCCAGGACAGCCTGAAACATAATTTCTGCTATCTTCCTAAAAAGCCTCGCCGGATAATCATCGTTGTAAGTAAACACAGCGACAGTCAACGAAACAGCCCCTGCCCCCAAACAATCATAGTTTGGGGCAAGGGCTTTTTCTATCCTTCCAACTTTGTTACCCTTCCAGCAGATCGCCCAGCAACGTCGTGATCTCGCCCTGAAAGTCGGTGCGGTTGTCGTCGTACCGGATCAGCGTCTCGATCTTCACATGGCGCGACAGCTTCTGCACCCGGCGCACGTCCCCACCCGTCTTATCCAGCGCCGCCGTGATCGCCGAGTGTCTGAGCTTGTGCGGGGCCAGCGTCAGCCCGATCTTGCGGCCATACGTGCGGATGATGTCGTACAGCCCCGTCGCCCCCAGCCGGGCCGTCGCCAGCCGGGGCCGGTGGTCGCAGGTGCGAAACAGCGGGTCGGCCTTATCGCCTCCCAGGATGCCTGCCGCCAGGACGTATTCGGCGACGGCGGCGGCGCTGGACGGGTGCAGCGTGACAAACTCTTTCTCGGTCCGCCCTTTGCCCAGAATTGCCAGCCGCTTCTCTTCCGGCCAGAAGTCGCCCACGTTCAGGGCGCACACTTCCGCCCGGCGCAGGGCGTTGTCACAGAGGAGGCGCAGCAGGGCGTAGTCGCGCTTGCCCTTGACCGTCGTGCGGTCCGGCAGGGCCAGCAGCCGCTTCAGGTTATCCAGGTCCGTCCCCCGCGTGTCCCGGTACGCTTTGGACTTCTCGCCGTCCACCAGGTTCCGGCCATCCGTCTGAGACAGCCCCAGCCGGTAGCTCATCTTCAGCAGGGAGCGCACGGCGGCCAGGCGGCGGTTGATCGTGGCCGGGGCCAGAGCGCGGGAGCGCATCCCCTCGCGGTACAGCACGAGCCGCTGGGCGATCAGGGGGGGAGCCTGGCCGACAAAGGCGCGGACGACGTCGGGGGCGGGGTCCGCGCCAAAGAAGTCCACCAAATCGCTTTTGTAGGCCCGGCGCGTGGCGGGGCTGCGCTTGTCCTGCAAGAGCAGCCAGACCGGGTCCAGCCCGGCCAGAGTTGCAGAAGACCCGGCCAAAGTGCTGGCCGGGGTGGGGGCGGGGATAATGGCATTTTGGGGGGGTGGCGGCGCGGCTAAATTATTGCTCATTTCAGAGCATGATACTGTATAATTTTACCGGGGTCAAGTGCTGATGATAATGGATATTTTGGACAGCTCACTTCAAAGCGTCCGTACCCAGTAGATACGCAAGGGCTGCTTGCAGATACCGCAGACCCCCTCCTGCGCGTGGCCCGCAGGCTTTCGTACTCCTGCTCCGTTTCGCAAACGCACTGCCAACATCAGATTGCCACGCTTCAACACCAAATTTGGCTGTAGTCAAGATCACCAGAAAAATGTATTTTATTTTTTTGCGAAAGCCTTGACGCAGGCAGAAAAGCGTGATATGATGGCTCTACCTCCCGGCTCCGCTGGTACGTTAGGCGCCGCCCCGACGGTTCATAGGTTCGCTTGCTTCGTCAGAAGGATGAAAACATTATGTCCGCAGTCACCCGCTTTGCCGCCCTGGTTCTGTGCCGCCCCTCCGTCACCTTTTTGCGTCATCTTTTTGTTTTGCGTTTTGTTTCTGTTTTTCTGACGGTCTGCTTTCTTTGGTCTTTCGCTGCTGCTCCGTGTGCCGTCGCCGCAGGAGCGACTAGGAACCCGCAACCACGAACGGTTACTACACCGCATTTTCTTTCGCCTGTCGGTCGTCTCGCCACAGCGCCTGATGCCAAAGCCAAAGACGGGAGGGCCGCTCTTGCCATGCCCGTTCGCCGCCATGCCCGCCCTGTGACCCTGCTTGACGAGAATGGACGGCTGGTGCGGTCGGTGGCTCCTGAGAAGGCCACCTCCTGGCGACAGGAGCTGCATCACACTCCTGCCGGGCCTCGTGCGGCGCTGCTGCATTTGTGGCTGGGCGAATATCGGATGGCTCATGACGAGCAGGCCGTCACTGCCTTAGAGCATTTCCGGCTCGCGCAGCGTCTAGCGGGGCGGCGAAACCCGGTGGGCGGAGCCGCCGCTTTGGACACTGCCGTCACCCATTATTACCAGGGGGCCTACTCCCAGGCTCAGGGAGAGTTCTCGCGGCTGCTCACGCTGAAGGCTGGCCTGGTCGGTTATGATCGCCCCATCTGTGCGCTCTGGCTGCGTCACGCCCGTGCCTGCGCGGGTTATCATGCTCAGCGGTCGGCCCTGGGCATCCCCGAGCCGCCTGCGCTCGACCCTGACTGCGGCGCGGCGGCCCTGGCGACCTGCCTGCGCGGACTGTCGCTTCCCTTCGACCGCAAAAGCGTTCTCGCGGCCTGCCGGGTGACCGGCTTCGGCAGCACGTTAGAGGACATCGTGGCGGCACAAAAGAAACTGGGCGTACACATCCGCACCTTGACGGCTAACGATCAGGGCCTGCGGTCCCTGCCCAAGCCGCTCGTCAGCTACGTTGAAGGAGATCACTTCATTGCTGTGGTCGGGGCAGATGTGCGCGGAGTTTCCTACCTGTGCAGCGACTGCGGGATGTGGCCCGGCGGTGAGGTGCATCTGACCTGGAAGCAGTGGCACGCGCTTAATCCCGGTGTCTACGCCGCCGTGACCCGGCCCGGCAGCCTCTGGGATCGGCGTCTGGCCGCGCAGTCGGCATCCCCGGCGAGTACGCAGGTCGCAATGGCTGACTTGTCTCGGCGGATTTTGCCCGTGATGCCGCACTTCGCCCACCTCCCCGGCGTCCAGGTGCGGC
>OZ241338.1:4017500-4137731 GCA_965200075.1 Capsulimonadaceae bacterium | reverse complement strand
AGATCAATTGGCAGATCGGCACACTCTGAATGTGTAGGTTCTAGGTTCGAGTCCTAGTCTGGCAGCTTACAATTAGCGAACAAAAATCCCCCGCCTCGCACAAGCGTCGCGGGGGATTTTTATTTGACTATCGGGGTAAGAAGACGCCAGACTTGAAACAGCAGCAGCAGGGCGTGCGCGGTCCACAAGGCCGTGCGGAGCCAGTTGGTGCTGACCAGACGCTCAATCGCCGCCGTATCAAAACCGCGTGAAAGCGTGTCATGGAGCGGGACCGAGACGAAAAATGTCACTGCCCAGGTGCCCATCGCCAGTGCAAAGCCCAGCCAGAGCAGCGGTGCGGACAGCCACGCAGGGCGCAAAAGCGCCAGCAGGCCCGATGTGCCCAGCTCCGTCACCATCGCCGGCAGCACCACAAAAGTAATCAGCCGGGCGTGTCCGGCATGGTAGCCCGCCCAGTCCGCTGCCCCGACACGCGCAAACAAGGGGTAGAGAGCAAGCTGCACGGTCCAGATGACGCCCCACAGATAAAGCGTCGCCGCGAGGTCGAGCAGAAAACAAAGGGAAAGCAAAGTCGGTGGCATGGAAGCCCGTTTCTAACTATTCGTGGGAACCCTGACGGTCGCTTCGCCGTCTTGTCAGCAGGAGTACAGTTTTATGCGTTCTTTGTTAGCCCCTACGGCGGCGTTGCTGCTGCTGGGAACACTTGCCCCGACTTATGCCCAATCGAGCGACCTTGCCACCCCATCGGTGCTGCTGAAGCCCCTCGGACCCGGCGAGGCCGACTTGATTTTAGGCGGCTATCAGGTTCTGCGTCTGCGCGGCGCGGCAGGCGGCCTGTCCCCGGACCTGCGTGTCGCGGCGATTACCGACCGCTTAACGCCTTTGCTCGCTAGTCCAGTTATCCGCCCGGACGATGTGCAGATTTTCCTGCCGGACCCCAAAAGCCGCGTCAACCGCTACCCCGTCCTCTATGTGCTGGGCCGCAAAATCGTCACGATTGATCCCACGACGGCCAAAACTATCCCCGGCGGCCCGAAAACGCCGCTGCAAGTGGCAAAAGACTGGGCCGCTCGGCTTCAGCAGGTGCTGCCGCGTGTCAACTACCGTCCGTCCAATCTACCGGAGCCGACCATCCCCGCCCATCCGCCGCTGACGGTGACTTCCAGGTTCACTGACATCGGCAAAGCGGCGGCGTATGCCACGCTGCGCGGAAAAATTGTGCTGGCCCTGCGCGGCCCGCAGCCAGGCGGGCTGACAGCGGCGGAGCGGGCGGATTTGATTACCAGCCGCCTGGCTCGCCTCGCCAATACCCCCGCCGCGACCGCCCCCGGCGCCATTCAGGTGACCCCGGACCCGGCAACGAGGGACGCCGCGCTGTCTTTGGCGGGGACAACCGTCCTGACCGTGACCCCGGCAGACTCCAAAGCCGCCAAGTTCCCGTCCCCGGAGGCGCTGGCAAAAGGCTGGGCCAAGAACCTGCTGGCCGTCCTGCCCACGGTTCCCGTGCCGGTGGAAACGACGCCCCCGCCGACAGATGCCGTGCCCACGCCGCCTGCTGATGGGACACCTGCGCCGCCCGCTGACACGGTGCCGCCCGTTCCCGCGCTGCCGCACCCTGCCGTGCCGGAGAACCCGGTTCCTGCCCCCACGCCGCCAACGCCGCCCGTCCCCGCCCCGCCTGCACCCGACGCCGTGCCCGTTCCCGCCGTGCCGCACCCGGCGGTCCCGGAGAACCCTATACCGCCCACCGCGCCGGACCCCCCAGCCCCCAATAATGGGGGAGCCTAAAACTCAGACCGGGGGCAGCGGTTAAGTCTGCCGGGCCGAAGAGAGCAGGCCATAAACAACCAGGTCCTCAAACACATCGTCTTTGGCGACGTGCTGACGCAGGACCCCCTCGCGGGTCATGCCGATCTTTTCCATGACGCGCCCGGAGGCAGGGTTGCGGGCAAGGTGCGAAGCAGTAACCTTGTGCAGACCCAGCGGGCCGAAGGCGTATTTGATAATCGCCCCAGCGGCTTCGGTCATACAGCCCCGGTTCCAGAAGGGGACGCCCAGCCAGTAGCCCATCTCGGCGCGGCGGTGGCGCGGAGCCATAACCAGACCGATGCAGCCCAGCAATCGTTCGTCGTCTCGTGCAGCGACGGCGAACGTGACAGCTTCGCCCGCCGCGAACCGGGCGGGGTGGCCGCCAATCCAAGACTCGGCCATGCCGTCCTCGTAGGGATGGGGCACGTTCAGGGTCATCTCGGCGATTTTCCATGCCCCGGCCAAACGCTGTACCTCGGAGGCATCTGCCAGTGTAAACGGGCGCAGGAGAAGGCGCGGCGTTTCCAAAAGGGGCTGAACCAAATTGCTCATAGCCGCTTCAAGTTCTCCGGGTTCAGCGGCAGCAGGTCTTCGGGGACGAACAGGCCGTCTTTGCGGATCAGCACGTCGTCGAAATAAACCTCGCCGCCGCCGAACTCGGGGCGCTGAATAAAGACCATGTCCCAATGCACCGTGGAGCGGTTGCCGTTGAACGCTTCGTCATACGCCCCGCCGGGCGTGAAGTGGAACGACCCGGCGATCTTCTCATCAAACAAAATATCCCGCATCGGCTGCAAGACATAGGGGTTGAAGCCCAGCGAAAACTCGCCAATATAGCGTGCGCCTTCATCGCTGTCCAAAATCTCGTTCAGCGCAGCGGTTGTTGTGCCCGCCGAATTGGCTTCCACGATTTTGCCCTGCTCAAATTTCAGCGTGATGCCCTCAAAGGCTGTCCCCTGATAGATGGTCGGCGTGTTGAACGCAATCGTGCCTTCCACCGAGTCGCGGACGGGAGCTGTGAAAATCTCGCCGTCGGGGATGTTGGCGTTGCCGGTGCAGGGGATTGTTGGAATGTCTTTGATAGAAAACCGCAGGTCGGTCCCTACGCCCGTCAGGCGCACGCGGTCGGTGCGGTTCATCAAGGCTTTCAGCGGCTCAAGCACCGGGCCGAGCTTGCCGTAATCAAATGTACAGACATCAAAGTAGAAGTCTTCAAACGCCTCCGTACTCATCCCCGCCTGCTGCGCCATCGACGGTGTCGGCCAGCGCAGGACGCACCATTTGGTGTGCGGCACGCGGGTCTGAGAATGCACCGGGTTCCACCAGAGCGTCCGGTACAGCTTCATTTTGTCATCGGGCACATCGGACAGCTCGGTGCTGTTCTCGCTGCCGCGAATGCCAATGTAGGCGTCCATCGCCGCCATGCGCGTTTTTTCCAGCTCCCCCGTCAGCCGCATCTGCTCCTCTGTGGCATTTTGATATAGCGCCCGCAGAACGGCGTTGCGTTTGACGCTCACAAATGGCAGGCCGCCCGCGTTGGCGATGGTCTCTACCACGGTATTTACCACGTCATCAGGAATGTCATAGGCTTCCACCAGCACTTTTTCGCCGGGCTGAACCTGCGTGGAATGGTGGGTCAAAATCTCGGCCAGCTTGGCAACGCGGGGGTCTCTCATAAAAACGGCTCCTCAAAAGTTGGATTGCCTAGAGTATACCCGCCGCAGCGTCGCAAAGCCGTTGACCCCCCAGCGGGCGGCGCGGGGCGTTGGGTGTTCCGCCGCTGTCGCAAAGCCGTGCTTTGTATATAAGTGCCGCGCCACGGCGTTGTCAATCTCGGCGTGCAGGAACGTCGCCGGAAACTTCTCGGCATCCGCCCGGCGGCAGACCTCGGACAGCAGCAGCCCACCGATGCCCTGCCCCCGGCAGTCCGCCCGCACCGACAGAATGCTCAGGTAGTAAGCGTCCGGCGGCGGCGTGGTCGTCGCCCCGTGCAGGTCCCACATCACCGGCAGCATTTTCCAGAGGACGCTGAGGCCCCGCCGCCGAATCATCTGCCGCCCCAGCACCGGCCAGCCGCGCTGCACGTCCCGCGCCGGAGCGGCCAGCGCCAGACCGACCACCGTGCCGTCCCGCACCGCCACAATCGCGCTGTCGCAGCTATACGGCGTCTCCGGCAGCGGAAACACAGCCTCAAAAAACGCCTGCGCGTCCGCCGCCGTCGGGCCATAAATGCGCTGGGACAGCGCGGGGCTGGCTCCATAAATCAGCGGAGCCGCCGCCGCCGCGTCTTCGGCTGTCGCGGGACGCAGATGAACCGGGGAGGGATTGATAACGGGGGATTGACTGAGTTCGGGCATAGCCCAAGTATACCAGTAAGAAGGAAACAAAGTTAAGCAATCAGTCGGTCATATTCGGCGTGTGTTCCAATCCAGAACCACACTATGCCTTCCAACTTTTCTGTACCAATCGCCCGGTAATGGTCGCCCACGCGCACAGACCAAAGCTGCTTCCACTTGCCCACCTTTTTGAAGTGCAAAGAAGTGTGAGAAGGGTTAGATTTCAGCAGTTCGTAGTTTTTGTCTGCCAGTTCTCTGACTGGCAGGGGCAACCCAGAATAGTGACGCCAAAAACGGGGCAGGGTAAAATGTGTCATAGAGGCTGTGCCAGCCCTGCCTCGTACTCTTTATCTACCTCCGCCAGCAGCGCATCCAAGCGGCCCGCCGTCAGGTCGCTCTCGATTTGGGCGTCCCAAAGCCGGGCATGATGTTCTGCCAGCCAGGTCATTATTTCAGAAACCTCGCTAACTGGCAGCTCAGAGATGGCACTTTCTATTTCTTTAATACTCATAACTCTATTGTACCAGATGAGCTAATCGCTTGCGGCCTCAAAACAGCGGTTATTGCATCGCCTCTGTGGCTCATCTTCTGACGATTGCCTCAAGCCTATTGAGTTCTGCTTCCACTTCTTCCCGCGACATAGATGGCAATTTAGGAGGGGAAACACTGACAGGCTTTCGTTCCACTGCCTGATTAGATGGGTTAAAATTCTCAGCAGGACTTTGGTGCGTAGGAAGTGCTGTATATACAGTCAGGATAGGCTTCTGTGTATTGACATATATGTCTGGGCTTTTATTGACCAGACTTTGAGGTGTTCGCGTTGAGATTACATACTTTATCAGAGCGTAAATCAAGACACCTGTACCAATAATGAACAGCACAAGCAGAATTGTCTTCCAGTAGGTGATTACAACTCCAATCACAAACAGGATCAAGATGACCATTGCCAAGTCGGATGGATTGCCGGATTTTGATTTGTGTCTTCCTGCCATAATCTGTTCCTGTTCTGGTTTGAACTTCTATGTCAAGGTAAACTCCGCGCACAATAGGCCGAAATAGTGGTCGACTTCGTAGGCCAGCACGCGGGGGATGAGGGGGACGCGGCGGGCGAGGCCGAGCAGGGGGACGGTCTGCCAGTAGGAGTCGGCCATCGCTTCTTTGGCGTAGCCAGCGGGCCACTCGGTGATAGTTTGCAGAGTGTTGGACTCAAGCGCGGCTTTCATGCGGGCGTCGTGGAGGCCGGAGGCGGGGGTGTAGCCGTAAGGGCCGTCGGCGGCGTGACCGTGGCCCTGGTCGGCGCTGGCAACCACGGCGACGCGGCGGCCCGTGTCTTCGGCGGCGTCAAACAGGGCCTCGCCCCAGTCCATAAGCTGCGCCACAGACAGGTCGCGGGCGGGGCAGCAGACCACGGTGGGCAGGGTGTGCGGAGGCGGGGACAGCAGGGCGAGGGGAATAGTGACGCCCCAGTCCAGCAGCAGCGGACCGTCAAGCATCTCTTCGGAGAGGGGCAAAACGGGGACGCCGCGCTCGACGCCCCGGTACGCCCAGGCGGCGGCGAGGTCCAGGTCCGTGGGCGACTTGATTGGAATGCCGTCGATTTCGCCCGCCCCGAACTCGGTCACACCGACCGTCACCGCGCCTTCGCCGCCCTCGCCGTGCGGGGTCATAATCGCAATCACATCAGGCCGCGCCGCCCGCAGATGTTCGCCCATCCGCCGCATGGCCCGGCGGCACTGCGGCACAAGGCCGGGCGCGTCTTCCGGGAGCAGCAGGTTCCCCCCATGCGGGGCGATGCAGACGTAGACGATAGGCATGGTGTTGTCTCGACAGAGAGGCCCCCCGCCCCCAATAATGGGGGAGCCAGAAAGTTAGGATACGGCCTCAACTCTCTTACTCCGGTTCCCCCATTATTGGGGGCTAGGGGGTCCTAGAACCGGTAGCCTGCCGTCAGGTTGACGCCGCTGAGATCAAAGCCTTTGATGCGGGAAACGATCAAGTACCGGGCCTCAAAGTAGCCGTTCTCGCTGAAGTTGACCCCGGCCAGGACGCTGCCGCCAAAGCCGGTGCGAACGCCGGAATGCACGTCGTAGCGGCCTGAGCGAATGTCGGCAAAGTAGATGTCTGCTGTCGCTCCCAAATAAGTGGTCGTGGCGCTGTTCTGGCTGAGTGCCTTGCGGTAGCCGATGCCGAGCGGCGCGAGGAACATATGGTTGCCGCTGCGGCTCTGATAAATCACCTGAAGGTCCAGCGTGGTGTTGCCGCGCTTGCTGATTTTGTTGATGCTGCCCAGCCCAATCCCGAGGCTGAGGGCGGAGCTGCCAAACTCGGAGCGTGTTTTGCTGGAAGTCGGCAGGTACAGGCCGACTTCCGGCCCGATTCGGAACCGATTGCGCCGCTTGGCCGGGGTGGGCGCAGTCTGTTCCTGCTGCGGCTCCGGCGCAGTGACGGTCGGCGTGGTCGTATCGGCGGGGGTCTGCGCGTGGGCAGTGGTCAGGCCAAAGCCGAGCAGCGCGGCAGCAAGCAGCGGGGCCAAAAGGCGGGCGGGCAGGAAGCGGTTCATAAGCGCAGATGTCTCCTCAAAAGCAAAGTGATGATACTAGCGGTTATTCACCGTCGCAGCAGGCAATTCCTGCCCAGCAGGCCCCCTACTCCTCCAGCGTCATAAACAGATTGTTCAGTGATTCGGCCCAGGTCGGGTGCGCCAGCGTCGCATCGCGCAGGGCAGTGTACGGAAGCTTGCCCAGCATAGCGATTTGCAGCACAGCCATCGTTTCGCCGCCTTCCGTGCCAATCACCGCCGCCCCCAAAATCTGCCCGCTGCCCGCGTCGACTACAGCTTTCATCAGGCCGCGTGGCTCGTCGGTCTCTAAAGCGCGGGCGGCTTCGGTCATCGGGAGCGTGGCGACCTTGATGTTTTTTCCGGCCTTTTTGGCTTCAGTTTCGGTCATGCCGACGCGGCCTAGCTGCGGGTCGGTGAAGACCGTGTACGGGATTTGCCGATCTTTGATTGTCCGGTGGCCGTCTTTGAGCAAATTGGCTTCCAGAATGCGGAAGTCATCGTAGGAGATATGCGTGAACTGCGGCCCACCTTTGATGTCCCCGATGACATAGACGCCTGCTTGACTCGTTTCCAGCGTCTCGCTGACGGTGATTAGCCCCGTGTCGTCCACGTCCACGCCCGCTGCTTCTAACCCCAGATCGTCCGAGTTCGGCGTTCGGCCCACGGCCACCAGCAGATGCGAGCCGGTAATCGCCGTGCCGTCTTCGAGCGTTACAGTGACACCGTCGCCGTTAGACTTCTCGACGCGCTTGGCGTTGACGCCTGTGTGGATTTGGAGGCCATCTTCGGCAAGTATCTTCTGCATCTCTGCGGCGACATCCGGGTCTTCGTGGCTGAGTAGCTGCGCGGACTTTTCTAAAATTGTGACTTCGCTGCCGAAGCGCCGAAACATCTGCCCGAACTCCAGCGCAATGTAGCTGCCGCCAAGCACAATCAAGTGTTCGGGAACTTCGCTGACTTCCATGATCGAAGTCGAGTCCAGAAACGGCACGCTGTCCAGGCCCTCAATCGGAGGCACTGTGGCCCGTGCGCCCGTATTGATGACAATGAGCGGAGCCGTCAGCGTCCGCGTGTCCCCGCCGCCGTTCGGGGCAACTTCCACCGTTTTTGGCCCCGTAAAAGTCGCTTCCCCGTAAATCAGCGTCAGGCCGTCAATGCTGGCAATCTTCTTTTCCGTGCCCTCCCGGAACTCGTCCACAATGCCCCGCTTGCGGTCCCGAATCTTTGCCATGTCTACTGTCACCGGTCCTGTGCCGACGCCGTAATCCGCCGCCCGGCGGGCGAGATAGGCAACGCGGGCGCTGGCCGCCATCGTTTTGGTGGGCGTGCAGCCCCGGTTGACACAGGTTCCGCCGACGGCCAGCCGCTCGATCAGCGCCACGGTTTTGCCTGCTTTGGCAAACGACCGGCTGAGAGGGTCGCCGCCTTGTCCTGCGCCGATTACAATCAAATCATACGTCTCTTCCGTCATTTCTTCCGCCATTGAAGTTGGTTTCTTTCTCTTTCACAAACTGGGTACAACGTACCTATGCAAACAACGGTCAACGGTCTCACGTTCCACGTTTCGGACACCGGCACAGAGCGGCCTGCGCTGGTCTTTCTGCACTACTTCGGCGGCGCGGCCCGCACCTGGCAGCCGGTCATCGAGCGTCTCGCCCCGCGTTTTCGGTGCCTCGCCATTGACCTGCGCGGGTGGGGCAGCTCGGAAGCGACGCCGACCGGCTACGCCGTCGCCGATATGGCCGATGACGTACAGGGCATTTTGGCCGCGCTGAACCTGCCGCGCTTTGTGCTAATCGGGCACTCGATGGGCGGCAAAGCCGCCCAGCTCCTCGCCGCCCGCGCCGTGCCGGGCTTGGAGCGGCTGCTCTTGATTGGCCCCTCGCCCCTGTCCCCGGAGCCGATGACGGACGATGACCGTGCCGAAATGCGTTCCGCGTGGGGCGATGCCGACGCCGCCCGCAAAACTTTGGGCACTATCGCCAAGCTGCCCCTGTCCGAAGCGTGGCAAGCGCAGACTATCGAAGACAACCTGCGGGCCTCCCGTGCCGCCTGGGAAGCGTGGGCCGATCTGGGCAGCCTTGAAGACCTATCTTCGCTGGCCTCACAGATCACTGTGCCCGCCGCCGTTCTGGCTGGCGAGAAAGACCCCGTGCTGTCCCCCGATGTGCTGACCCGCGAAGTCACAGCGCGTATTCCCGGCGCGACTCAAACCGTCCTGCCCGGCGCGGGTCACCTCCTGCCGCTGGAAGCGCCCGAGGCTGTGGCGGAATGGATTGCCGGGCAGGCTTCCTAAAACCCCCGCGCCGAGTCGCGGGCGGCAATCGCGGTGGCAAGGCTTGCCGCCCCGTCTTCCACGGTCACTCGCGGCACATACCCCGGCTCCCGGATGCCCCGTGCAAAGTCGGTAAAAGCGTCTTTGACCGCCTGCCGGTACACCGGGGTCGGGTCGCCGAGCGTCTGCGCCGCCCGGACGCGGCGCGTGACGACCAAGTCTTTGCCGTTGCCGCGCACCGTCGCCGGGAAAGCGTCATCAGTGACATCTTCCAGCGTCAGCACTGAAGACAGGCCCGCCGCTCCGGCCTCGTCCACAATCGCCGAGAGCGACAGCGAAGTTGGTATCCAGCCATTAAGCGTCAAGTGTCCCCGCTCAAAGGCAAACTGCGCCGTCTGCCTCTCCAACGCGCCGGGGCGGTTGAACGCATGGTAAAACGAGGCGTCCACGCCGTTCTCATAAGTCACCAGCGCCTGTACCCGGTCTTCTTTGCCGGTCCCGTCGCCGCGTACCCATGTTTTGCCGACGACATCCTGCACGGGCGCACCGGCAATCGCGCCGATGATGTCAAAGAAGTGAACGCCATGCTCCACAAAGATGCCGCCCGAGGCCAGCGGGTCCCAAAACCAGTGCCCGTCGTCCAGGCCCTCATCCGAGGCGTAGTTCTCAAAGCCCACATGAGTCAGCTCGCCCAGCCAGCCGCCGTCCCGAATGGACTGCACGGTCTGGTACAGCGGGTCGTAACGCATTACATAGTTGATGCCCGCCACTTTGCCCGAGGCCGCCGCCGCGTCTAAAATCATCCGGGAGTCGTCCAGCGTCGTCGCCAGCGGCTTTTCAATAAAGACGTGTTTGCCCGCGTTCAGCGCCGCCACCGCCATTGCCGCGTGGCAGTCCGGGGGCGTCACGATATGCACGGCCTCCACGGCAGGGTCCTGGACCATTTCGCGCCAGTCGGTGTACGTTTTGGGAGTGCCGAAGCGGGCCGCCAGCGTGTCCAGATTGGATTGGTCCCGTCCGGCCAGTGCGGCGAGCGTAATCAGCCCGGCTTCCAGATACGCCTCCGCGCAGAACGCACCAAAGCCGCGTGGGCCAATCATGCCGAGAGAGATAGGGGGAAAGGTCATACACTGCGTTTACCCGGCGGGGAGTGCCGGTAAACGAGCAGGCAGAAGAGGGGAAGGCTAACGGGGCAGGCCAACGCCCGAGGAAACGTCGGCGTCCGCTGTGCGGCTGAGGTTTTGCGAGGCGCGGGAAGCCGCGTCGCTGCCGGGGGAAAGCGCCTGCACCCGCTGCCAGAGCTGCCGGGCTTCTGCCAGGCGATGCCCGTCGGCAGCAGATCGGGCCATGTCCATCGCATGCCCCACCGCGTTCTGCTTGGCTTCGCGGCCAGAGACGCTGTCCGCATCGGCACTCACCGCGCCTTCCCAGGCGGTCAGCGCCCCGCTGGAATCGCCGCGCTGCCAGCGGACACTGCCGAGAGCGTTCCAGGCCGCCGCACTGCGGCGGTTCAGCAGAACGGCCTTTTCCAGCGCCTGGTTTGCGCCGGTGAGATCGCTTTTCTGCGCCAGTGCCAGGCCCTGTGCGGTCTGTGCCTGCGCCTGCCCCTGCGCGGCCTCGTCCGCTTCGGTCGTCCCGGCGGGGGCAATCTCGGCGGCATGGGCATACACCCGCGCCGCCTCGGCGGGGCGGCCCTGGGCAAGGTCACTGGCCGCCTGTTTGAGCAGCGTTTCCGCCTGCCCGCGCCGGTTGTGCGCGGTGACCGAGACGACAATTGTCCGCAGGCCCCAGGCCGCCAGGCCCAGCAGCACCAGCAAAGCAAGAACCGGAAGCGCCTTTGCCAGCATCTTGTCCTGCGAAGCCGTCAGCCGCCGCGCCCGGCGGGCGGGGGACTCCGAGGGCGTATGCAGGGCCTGCGTCGGCTCCATTCCGGCGGAGGTGCGCGGCGGCGTGTGTGCCGACGCCAGCGGCGAGGGGGCGGGCATCCCGGAGATTTCCGGGGGCACGCTGCCGGTTTCCAGCGTCAGCGGCGGCCCGGCAAACGTCAGCGGCGGCGTTTTAGGCACATGGGCCGCCGAAGCGGTCTGGCCGGGGGCACTGAGGGCGAACTTTTCCGCCCGCAGGTCGGCGGCCATCTGCGCGGCATTCTGGTAGCGCAGGCCAGGGTCTTTTGCCAGCGCCCGCTGCAAAATCTGCTGCAAGGCAGCGGGCACACCGACCGGCATGGTCGGCTGAATGTTCATGATGTTGTAGGTGATGGTGATGACGCTGTCGCCGACGAACGGCTTGCGCCCGGTCAGCATCTCATACAGCGTGATGCCCAGCGAAAATAAATCCGTGCGGTGGTCCACCGTGTGCGAGGCGACCTGTTCAGGCGACATATACGACGGCGTGCCGAACACCTGTCCCTGACTTGTGATGCTCGGCTCGGCGGTAATCCGCGCAATGCCGAAGTCCGTCAGCTTGATGACGCCGCCGGGCAGGATATGAACATTGTCCGGCTTGATGTCCCGGTGGACCACGCCGCGAGAGTGGGCATACGCCAGGGCATCGCAAAGCTGAAGCGTGATTTCCACGGTTTCTTTGAGCGGCAGCGCCCCCTGCATCTGCAAAATATCGCGCAGCGACTGGCCTTCCAGGTATTCCATGACCAGGAAGTGCCGGTCATTCTCCTGCCCGACATCAAAGATGGTCACGATGTTGCGGTGCGACAGTGTCCCGGCGGCTTTGGCCTCCCGGTAAAACCGCTCAATGCGCTCCCGCTTCTGCGCCCCCGCCAGATGCGGCGGGATTTGCAGCTCCTTGACGGCGACGCGCCGGGCCATCGCCGGGTCCAGCGCCTCATAGACGATGTCGTTGGAGCGGGCAATCTCCCGAATGATGCGGTACTTGCCGAGGACAGTGTTAGACGATACGGCCAAAGATAAGTTCTCCTGACGCTTAATCTACTTGCGGCGGCCCCAGCGGGAGGGTTTTTCTTCCTTGACACTTGCGGCCTCTTCGGCGGCGTCTTCCGGGGTCTCGTCCTGCCAGGGGGTCAGGCCGCGCACGGACAGCACGACGGCGGTGATGTTGTCGCGCCCGCCCCGCGCATTGGCGGCGTCGATGAGGGTCAGCGCGGCAACCGAGGGGCTGTAGCTTCCCGCGACGGCCAGTATCTCCGGCGGCTCCAGGTGGCCTGAGAGGCCATCCGAGCAGAGAACAAGGGTGTCGCCTTCCTGAAGGTCATGGGTGAAAATATCCGGCTCGACACTGGGGGCAGTCCCCATCGAGCGGGTGATGATATTGCGGAAGGGAGAAACCTGTGCCTCGGCCAGCGTCATGGTTCCCATCCGCACCTGCTCGGCGACCCACGAATGGTCTTCGGTCACCTGGCTGATCGCCCCGCCGCGCAGCAGGTACGCCCGGCTGTCGCCGACCTGCGCGATGACCAGCTTGTCGTCGCGCACCACGGCTGCCGTCAGTGTGGTGCCCATGCCCTGCCGGTCCGGCATCGCCTGCGCGGTCGCGTGAATGAGGGCGTTCGCTTCTTCCACAGCGCGTTTGAGGCTGCTTTCGGTGTCCGCCGACGGACTGCCGTAGTAGGACTGGATGACGGCTTTTAAGGCCAGCTCGCAGGCAATCTGCCCGGCGGAATGGCCGCCCATGCCGTCGGCGACAGCATAAAAGCGGCCTTTGGTGGCAAGCACGGCGGGGTCTTCCGGCTCAAAAAAGTCGAACTTGTCTTCGTTGTTATCGCGCACGCGCCCGAGGTCGGTTTTGGCCCCAAACTTCAAAGCGGCCACCACACGCGGCACGCGCCCGACTTCGGCCCAGCCTTCGCTGAGTTCTTCGCGGTTCAGGCGCTCGGTTTTTTCCAGGGGAGCGCCCAAAGGCGCTTCCGGCATCATCATGGCTTCCGGCATTAGGGGTGCGTTCCTTCCACGGTCTCAGTCGTCTCCGTGCGGGGCGGGTCTATTTCTGTGGGTGCTTCTTCGGGTAACTTTTCCGGGGCAGTTTCGGAGATGTCTTCGGTCTCGACAGCAGGCGGGGCGGGCAGGTGTTCAAAGCGCAGGGCGGTGCTGCCGATGAGGACTACGTCGCCGTCGGCCAGCGTCACCGGGGCGTGAAGCTCCAGCCGCGTGCCGTTCAGCAGTGTGCCGTTGGTGCTGCCGACGTCCACTACCTGAAACTCTTCGCCGGTTGCCACAATCTGCGCGTGGCTGCCGGAGACATAGGGGTCTCCGGGGAGAACAATGTTGTTTTCCGTGCGCCGTCCGAAGGTGGTAATGCCCGGCAAAAGCAGGCGTGTCTCTTCCACACCGTTGCGGGACTGTATCACCTGCCCCCGTGCGCCGAAGGCAGCGTCCGTGCCGCCCTCCCTCGGGGCATCTTCAAACGCAGCAGGCTGTACCAGTGGCAGGGTGCTGCTCGGGGGGGCGGCGGCTTCGGCGGGAGCGGCCACCCGGAGAATAGTCGCAACACTGCCGAAGCGCAGGGTGTCCCCGCCGCTCAGGCGGCGCAGGACATGGGCCACCAGCCGGTCTCCGCCCACCGCCGTGCCGTTGGTGCTGCTCAGGTCCTCCACCGTCACCGCACCATCCGCGCCGACATCCAGCCGGGCGTGCTGCCGGGACACGGTCTTGTCGGGCAGCAAAATGTCCGCCCCTTCGCGTCCCACAATGTTCAGGCCCGTCCGCAGACGGTGCGTTTGCCCGCCCAACTCTTCCAGCCAGACCTGCCGGGCCGGAGCTGTGTCCGCCAGCGGCTCTTCGCCGTCCAGCCCGGCCAGCAGAAAACCGCATTCCGGGCAGTATTTATCCGACGCAATCAGCCGCCCGCGCAGCACCGGGCACTGCGCGTCCATTCCCAGAGGGCAGCGCCCTGTCGGCGAGGTCAGCCGGGGCACCGAGACTGGCTCGCCCGCGCTGCCGCCGAACGTTTCCCCCCAGGCGGCCAGGTCATATTCTTCGCGCCGCTCCGGTGTCGTCAGCACTTCATAGGCTTCCTTGAGGTCCGCGAAGGCCTCTTCGTTGTCCAGAGTTTCCTGCAGCCGCCGATGATACGACTGCCGGATTTCTTCCAATCGGCAGCCGACCGGCACTTCTAAAATTGCGTAATAGTTTTTCAAATCGTTTCTTTAAATCGTTTCGTGTGTCCGTTATCAGCAAATTCGGCAATTACCGCATTCGGCCCTGCGCGAGAGCCGTCACCGTGCCGGTCAGCGTTTTTTCCACCGCGCCGCCCCCTTCGATCTCCTGCATCGCCTGCGTGATCCGCTGTGCCTGTGCCAGACGGCCCCGGTCCAGCATCAGCGTTTTTGTGTCCTGAAGTGCGCTCAGTGCCCCCGTCCGGTCCAGGCGGCCTCCCCGCAGCGCGGCCAGTGTTTCGCTCAGCGTCATCCCCGCCTGCGCGATTTCCCGCTCGGCCTGCACCCGTCCGTCCAGCCCTGCGCCCAGAGACGCGCCGCCTTCGGCGAACTCCACCACGACGTCGGCCCCCACTTTTTCCTGCCGCCCGGTCCGGGCGTCTTCATACAGCACCTCGGCTTGTGCCACCCGGTACGTTCCCGGAGGCCGCGCCGTCAGCTCCAGCTCCCACAGCGCGGCGACGCCCGAGCCGCCTTCCACATCCACCAGCCCGACCTCCGCCGAGCGCGGCCCGAAGACCGGCGCGTGCCCCGACGCTTCGCGCACCGAAACGCCCCGCGCCAGCGACAGCCGCAGGCGCACCCCGGCGGCCACCGTGCGTGTCGCCGCCTCCATCTCGCGCCGGAACGCCTCGGGAATGCGCTCCGGGCGCGGCACATCCGTAAAACTGCCGCCGCCCGCCCACGCCAGCGCCGCCAGCAGGCTCTCGCTGTAGGCCGTGCCGAGGCCAAACGTAGACACCGTCAGCCCCCGCGCCTTCTGCTCGGCCACCTGCCCGCGCAGCCGCTCCGCCGCCGGTCCCGTCAGCGCCGCGCCGCCTTCAGTCAGCAGCAAAACGCGGCTCATCATCCGGGAGGTCCGCACCGAGGCCGCCTGCCGGCACGCCGCCAGCAGCCCTTCGGCCAGGTCCGCCGTCCGCCCCGTAGACAGCCGCTGCACGTAGTCCTTGACCACTGCCCGGTCGCGCACGCGCCGGGCGGGCACGACTATATCCGCGTCGGCTTCAAAGGCCACAATGCTGAGAAAGTCGTCCGGCTCCAGCAGGTCGATCACATAGGCACAGGCCCGCTTGGCGTATTCCAGCGGCTCCCCCGCCATCGCTGCCGAGCGGTCAATCGCCAGGGCAATGTTGAGCGGAGGCCGCTTCGCGCCGGGGCGCAGCGCCCGCCCGCGCACTTCCAGCAGCAGCGGCAGCCGCCCGGCTTCTGCTGCCGCCACGGCGGCCATGCCCGGAACGGCCTTCAGCGTCAGTGCCCGCCCTTCGCCGTCCCCGGCTTTGGGTTCCATAAAGCGGCGTGTCGGCGGCGCATCGTCAGCGGCAGCGGGGCTGTCCGCCTGTGTTGTGTCAGAGTCAGCCATATTTAGTGCATTATAACACAAAACCCCGCCTGATTGTCTCGCAGTATTGCCAGCAATCTTGCAGGCTTTGCAGTTATCATGTAAAAATTAGCGAAAAAGCCTTGACAGAGCCACTGACTTGTGTTATGCTGTTTCTGTTGCGCTGAAAGCCGGGCGCGTTGCCTTATTTCTCATTTTTGGAGAACTCTATGTCTTCCGCCTCTTCGGTTCCGCCTCGCTAAACTGCTGATGCTTTGCGCCCTGCTTTGCCTCCTTCCCGCCCATGTCAACGCTCAGTCTGTCCCTGTCGGCATCGCCGTCGGCGGCGACAACCTTACTCGACTGCTCTGGAACAGCCCCGACGGCACGGCCTCTTTCTGGAAGCTGGATAACAACGGCGCGGTGGCCTCCCAAAACTCCTATGGCCCCTACGCGGGCTGGTCCGCTTCCGCCGTCAGCATCGGACCCGACAACTTTGCCCGCATCCTCTGCACACACCCCGCCGATGGCGCGATGTCCCTGTGGCGCGTGGACCCGTCTTCGCCTGCCTCCTTCAACCCCGTCAACTACGGCCCCTACCCCGGCTGGAGCGCCCTCAGCCTGGGCGTGGGCGGCAACAACACGCCACGTATTCTCTGGAACCACACCGCTGACAGCCAGATGTCTTTGTGGAATGTTGCCCCGGACACAAACTTTACGCAGGGAACCTACGGCCCCTACGCTCCTTACACCGCGTTCCGAGTGGCTGCCGGGCCGAACAGTGTTCCGCGCACCTTGTGGAACAAGAGCGACGGGAGCATCTCCCTGTGGTACAGCACGGCGGATGCGGCGGACTATACCCACACGGAGTACGGGCCATATGCGGGCTTTTCGCCAGTGGCACTGGCGGTGGATAGTGGCAATGCGCCCCGGATTGTGTGGAACCATCCTTCGGACGGGACGGTGTCTTTGTGGAAAGTGGCGGCAGACGGGACGTATACGTACCAGAACTTCACCGACCCGGCGGGGTACTCTCCAGTGGGACTGGCGGCAGGCACAGGCGGGGACGTGCGACTGTTGTGGAGCAACGGGCAGGGCGGCGCTATTGTGTGGACGATCCAATCAAGCGGAGCATATGCTCAGACCTACCCCAATCCTTATCCCACGGTTTCCTCTATCACGATTAGCCCCAGCACTATTACTGCGGGCAACACGGCAACGGAAACCGTCTATCTGAGTGGTCCCGCGCCCAGTGGAACCTTGGTGTACCTGTTCAGAGACAACCCAGTCGTTTCCGTGCCTGCTTCTTACTATGTCCCGGTAAATGCGTCCTCTTTTACTTTCAACATTACCACATCCGCAGGCACTTCTGGCAACACTACGGCAACGCTGAGTGCAACTGTTGCCCAAAACACCTCAACCCTGGCAAGCACCACTGTGACTGTTTACACCCCTAGCGGGACCGGCACGGGTACAGGGACCGGCACGGGTACAGGGACCGGCACGGGAACCGGCTCTAGCGGCCCGTCCTACGGGCACTATGACGTCACCTATAGCGGCGGCACGATCACGACGCAGGACGGTTCCGGCGCAGGCACGGTCCTCCCGACGACCGATAGCTATGGTTACAGAGCCAGCGCCCGTCTTACGGGCAGTTCCAGCACCACCAACTCCACCTCCGTTTCAGCGAATTTAAACAGCCCTCTGACCGCTAAGTTTCACTGGGTAGCCGACCCCGGCACGAACTCGCCGCCGCCCGCGCAAGTGTCCGTCACCCAGACGTGCAATTTCAGTTGGTCGCTCAGCGATTATGAGAAAGGCGTCAGCGGCAGCTATGATACCGCCCTGGGCCAGAGCGGTCCGATGGCGGCAGGCACTAGCAGTTCCGCCGGGGGCAGCAAAACGACTTCCGTTAGCACTGGGGGCCAGACCGACTTCACCCAGTCCTTCACCCCGTACCAAAAGATCAGCGGCTACGTCAAAAGCAGTTGCTCGTATGATCTGATGACTTACCAGTTCCGGGCGGCGGCTTCTTTTGCGAATGTGACATTTCAAGCGCACAGCACAAAAGACACCTCCGGCTGGGACCCCACGCATCCAGCCTTTTTCAGTGGCACAAACTGCTTGGCCACCGCCTCTGCTCCCGCTGTCAGCGGCTATGTCAAACAGGCACAGCTTTTCGTCGGCGACACAAATGTCAAAAACTATTACGACACTAGCTTCATCGGCCCCATTCCGCAGGGCGCAACCACGGGCACAAACCAGCCCAGTGTTTCCCTTGCCGTCTCTTTCGACAGTTCCCACTTCGCTGACGGCAGTGCCATTCCCGTCAAGATGGTTGTCACCGACACCGGCGGCAACACCTACAACGGCACAATCCAGGCTACCGCTTATAACAAAGGTTACGTGGGTTACGAAGCTGCGGGTGGTGTAGATAAGGGCCAAGCCACCGCCGCCGTTGTGGATAGCGCGATGACAGCGAGTAACATCACCAAGACCGATAGTTCTCCAAGTGACTTCCGTGCCCGCGTGTTAAGTGCTATCCCCGCCAACACGGTGTTCTTTACATATAGCCACGGGCAGGATTTCCCCGATCAGCAGAACAGTGGTCTCTACTTTGATCCCCCTGCGGGGGTTGGAAATACAAACGAGTCGATTTTCTCCAACCAAAGTTTTGATACGTCTTCCACAGCACAAAATCCGCGTGACGATGTGGCCGAGGTGGTGGCGAAGAAGGGGAGCAACGTCCCGCCCTATAACTTTATTTTTATAAACGGTTGTAATTCTACTTATACATCCAGTTTTGCCAACGCCTTTGGTATTCCAACTTCGGGATACGCCTCTGGTACTCCGGCGGCGGGTGCAACAGACCGCGCTTTTCTGGGCTGGAATGGTCAGGTTGAAGACAGTGATGTCAACACGCAATGGACTGATAATCTGTATCGAAGCCTAAAGTCTGGTGCAACGCTGAACCAAGCCATACAGGTTGCGGACCAGACAGGAGCTGGACGTCCTTGGAACAATGATAAAAGTAGCCCAACCTACCGTACTGGTTGTCCGAACTTCATTTATGGCGACGGAGACATGACGCTTCACGGACACGTCTACCAGGGCACGAATTGGTTCAAATAGCAGTTTTTCCACACCTGATTAGTAGAGGAAAATTACAAATGACGACGAATAATAGGGTTGTAGCCGCTTTGTTTCTTGGGATGCTCACGCTTTGTGTGGGGTCATCTGCCCAAGCCCAGCCTCGGATGTCAAAGGACGAAGCGATTAAGACCTTTCAACGTTTCAGTTTGCGCGTCGCTGGCGATTCAAGAGCAGAACCTTTTTCTTCTGTGTTGCACGCGGATAGCCCGTCAGCGGATGTGAACTACTATGATTCAGATCACTTGCCCAGCGACTCATTCGAACGCGACATAATGATTGCTCAAGACCATCCTCACGGTTATTGGAGAATTATCAAGAAACATCGTTTTGAGGCAGAGGTGGATGACCAAACGGGACGAATTTTGGGCTACCTTGACTACACAGCTTCTGATGAGAACAAGTATCAGCCCGCAGGAGAGGCAATCTCAGAAGCAGAAGCACTCAAACTGGCACAAGCGGCTATCCAAGCAACAGGAACATCTTTGAACCAGTTAAAACTACCACGGGTGGTAGAGTATCAGAACACTCAACCTCCCACATCAGCAGGGCATGAGTGGTGTGTGACTTGGTTTCACACTTTTCATGGTGTTCCTTCACAGCGTGATGGTGCCAGGGTGTACCTTGCCGCTGAAACCGGTAAGATCATTTCTGTAAATATCAATGATCGATTGGTTGATCCCTCCACAACAGTGGAGAACGTGACGCAGGAGCAAGCAATGACAATCTCGGCGGCACAACTCAGTGCTGTTGAAATCAGCAATGTTCCCTTTCTGTCAGTTGAAAAACAGCTTGTGCCGCTTAATCGCTACTGGGAAAAGGGTGACAGCACACGGCATTCACGGCAGACACGCGCTGTTTGGAACTGTAAGTGGGGCTATAGCGACCCGGAAAGGATTCTAGAAGTGTGGGTGGACATGGAGACAGGCGATGTGGTCGGCGGCGAGTACGTGGGTACTATGGGCAGCAGCGGTCACAGCCTGCCCAAGCCAAAGTTTGGACATCAGCTTAAACACGCGGAGGTTCCACTGGCAGTCAAAGCAACGAAGTAAGTATCTACACCAGCACCCCGGCTCTCGCGCAGAGAGGCCGGGCATTCTTTCTCACGGCAGTTCCCCCCGCTACCCCTTTGGAGTCAGCACCGGTTCGCCGGAGCGGGGCCAGCGGCGGGTCAGCATCGGGTAAACTTCGTCATGCCTGCCACTCTGAACAGCCCCCTGACGGCTCACTTCCACTGGGTAGCCGATGCTGGCACGAACTCGCCGCCGCCCGCGCAGGCCATCGTCACCGAAACGTGCAGCTACAACTGGCAACTGTATGACCCCGACAGCGGCGTCAGCGGCAGCTTCAACACCGACCTCGGCCAGACCGGAACGATTGCGGCAAACACCAACAGTTCCGGCGGGGGCAGCAAGACCTTCTCGGTCAGCACCGGCGGCAATTCCAGCTTCAACGTGACTTTCAACCCCGTGGGAAGCTTTGCGGGCTACCTCAAATACGGCTGCTCGTATGAGATACTTGGGCTGCACTCCGTAGTGTCTGCCATTGCTCCTAACATCAGTCTGGCTGTGCCCGATCCAAAGGGTCACCCGGAGGCAGGCGATGGGAGCAACCAGTTTGTGTACGACAACATCGTGCCGGGTATTTCTCCTAATGATAAAGGCCATCTTTTCTTGGACAGCCTTGTTTCAGCACCAGTGGCTGACCTGTCTTCGCTGATCACACCTACGCCTCAAATAGACGCTGTTTTTGACACGGCGCTTACGGCGGCGAGTGGGCAACCGGCAGGGCACACCTGGGTGATCGGCAACAACAACCTGACTGTGCAGACATCCCATTCAACGGACAGCCGGGTAGGAACGACACACAACCAGTTTGTCTTCTTTGGCCTTCCCGCCAACAACAGCGGCTTTGGCAATCATCAGGAAACTCTTAACTATCAGGGCAACCCCGTATCAAAGGCTAACATTCAAACATTTTTTCTCTCGAAGGCCAGTAACTATCCTGGGGCGGCTGCGGATTACAACGCCAGCAGTGGTGATCCTGCCAAGCGGTACTGGACGCCTAACTGGTTTCACTACTACAAGCAGGTTTATCCTACTGCTTCGTCGGGTTATACTGTCAACTACAATGGCAATACTGGCCCTGACCTGGCGGCTTACACATTGGTCACTTCGCCCTTCAATATCTTTTTAGGCCCACAATCTTATCCATACAATCAGTTGCCGGTATTCGCGCTGGATGAAACAAATCCTTCTGATCAGACGACAAAAATTAAATATATAGGATATTTGGATGTCAGAGGGTTGTCAGCGTATATATACGTCTGTGAACATGAGCGCGGGCATCAGAAGGCGCTTCAGTTATCAATACCACCTAACGCTAATCCTATCTATACAAATGCTACTTCGCCTTCTAATTGGCCTCCCACCAGCGATGGCGACAACGTTGTAAATGCTTGGGAAGATAGTCACCACATGGACTCCACAAAGTCAGATACGACTCAAGCATACGGGCCGACAGATATTAATACTCATAAGCTACGTAGTGGAGACATTCCAGACAATGAAGTGATTGCGGATATTCCTGCTTTGTCTGGCCTGTTCAACCAACTTGCCCTGTGGAAGCAAGATTGGGCCGGAGGCGGGATACTTCCTGATGGTACAACTGTTCAAGGTGGTTTGCAATGGAACAAGCCACTTTTCTTTCCCAACTTGTATTTGACATTTCATCCGGTAGCGTCACTTGGCCCCAATTACGCTGGTGCTTGGACTTATGGACCATATTACACTGTTGGTGCAGTTTCAGATATTCATGCACCAGCAATTTTCCCCAATGCCTCTGGCATGGTAGTTCTAACTGCCATGCCGTGATTAATACTGAGGACACTTTCTCAAAAGAATGGAGCTATTACGATGAAAGCAAGCCGTTACGCTATAAGCAAGAGTTTTTCTCGTGTCTGTATTGCTTTACTCATAGGAATGACGTTTTTGGCAGGGGGGCAGAGTTTCGCCTTTCCCCCACCAATTCCGACGGATACAGAAGTAAAACAAATCACTCAATTCATGCAGGCTGAGAAAAAGGGAGACCATTCGCTGGATGCAGAGATGATTGCTGCTCTTCAGCAAAGACCCCTGGCAAATGCCGAGGTTTTGCTGACCGCAGCTCATGCACTGGCCCGGTTTGGGGATATGGATGGTCTGTCAGCGATTGAGATGGCTGCCCAAAGCAAGGATATTTATCCTGATGTAGCCGTGAAGCTCAAAGTACAAGCCGCCTATCTGCAAGCTGAAAATCTGGCTTTGGAAATGCCTGAAGGACAGGCGAAGGCAAAGGCAAAAGTAGACACTTTTCTTCAAGTGCTTAACCTTACGCCTCAGAAAATCAATCGTGAAGTCGGAGAATACAACCGTCGCAATAGCACTCTCGACCCAGCTCCACTTGCTTTAACGGCGATGGGCGAACTTGCAGACATGATTTATCATGGAGTGTATCAAGATTACGCGGCCCTTTCAGCGGTTCACCAAATCGATTTCCGTTTGAACCCTGCCACGGCGCTACAAATGCGCCTCGCCGCTTTGTCACACAAAGACAGGATTGTGGCAATGGTCAAAGACTTGGCGGGTGATAGAAATCTAAGTACCGATGCAGAAATACGCATTGCTACGAATGAGGGGGTAGAGGCCGGGCAGGAAGCTGTCGCGCAACTTGGCAGAATGGCGCAAAATCGGGGTAGCTATTCCAAGAAGAACTTTGAAAATCTATTTCTTTTGATTCATTACACTCAGCCGCCAAATATGAAGGCTGTCAGAGCGTGGTATCTTTCTGACCCCGATCCTGGGGTTGCAGAAGATGCCTACACCCACTTGCAGCCTTGACATAGTGTTTGTGTTCTTTTACAACTCCTTCCCCGGCATATTGGCTGCCGCCCTGGCGTCGGGGGCAGCTTTAGCACGGCCCGCCCTCGGAGTCAGCACCGGCTCGCCGGAGCGGGGCCAGCGGCGGGTCAACAGCTCGTGCAGGCCCAGGCAGGTGACCAGCCACGGCACGCCTGCCGTCCAGCCTGCCAGCACGTCGGTGGGGTAATGCACTCCCACATACACCCGCGACGCGCCAATGGCGAACACCACCAGCACCGTCAGGACGCGCACACACAGCCGCGCCCAGCGGCGGCGGAACAAGCCCAGCGCGAAGTAGCCCAGCAGGCCGTAGACCGTCATCGCAATCAGCGAGTGCCCCGACGGGAACGAGTAGCCCGTCTCGTGCAGCAGCGGCTGGAACCCGTGCGGCACGGCGGCGGGGCGGGGGCGCTGCACGATCAGCTTGACGGTCTGGATAATCACGCCGGAGCCGAAAATGGCAATCGGCAGCGTCCAGGCCGCCCCGCGCACCTTGCGCCAGATGGCCCCCGCCAGAGTGCCCGCCAGCCCAATCCCCACAATCACCGGCGGCGACCCCAGGTGCGCCAGCCATTCGCCGAGTTCGTTCAGCGGCGGCGTCCGGCGGCGGTACATCCACAGCAGCAGGGTCCGGTCAAACGGCAGCACCCGGTGGCCTGCATCGGTGACGAAGTCAAACAGCCGCACGAAAATCACGGCGAATACGACCGACACGATCAGCCCCAGCAGGACGCCGCCCGCAGCGGTGCGGCGGGTTTTTGGAGAAGGCGCGTCGGCGGGGGTGGGGGGATAAATCATAGCTCCGAGTTTACCCGGCAAAAATAAATCTCAGACCCTGGTAATTATACTTGACAAAGCGGACGGCGCTCGCCATAATAGCCCCCATAACGCCCTCTGAAGCGCGTTACCCCCGCATCTTTCTACTTCTCCTGCGGCTTTTACAGCACTGACGCTGTTTATTTTCTCTCACGCTAACAACCAGTTTAACGCGCTTTGGCACGTCCTGCCCGGACTGTCAAAAGACAAGAAAGAGATAATTTATGACTGCGCTTACCCCGCGCCAGGCACAGCGACCGCTTGCCTGGAGTCGCGTTCTGCTGCCTGCCGCTCTGTTTGGCCTGCTGCCACTCGCCGCGTCCGCCGCTCCGACCAACACCGTTGAGTCTATCCAGACGGTGCAAACACAGGTGCTGCCGCCCCCGGCATCCAAGTCCCAGGCGGACAAGTCCAAAACGGCCAGCTTTGCCGCTCCGCTGACAACCTACAACATCACCGTGACCAGCACGGACGACTTTCCCATGACCGACTCGATCATCACCCTGAGCATCGGCGGCAAAGAGTTCACCAGCAGCGCCTATGCCCCCGGCGGCGCGATGAACTCGCTTGTGTTCAGCCTCACCCGCGCCCAGTTTCAGAGCCTCAGCACCGGCGACAAAATCACCCTCTACTACGGGGCGGACAATGCCGCCCTTCCCGCCGCCCAGTGGAACTTTGGCACGCTTGACCTGAGCCGCTTGGACAAGCCGGGAACCGCCGCCGCAAAAAGCGTCACCACAAAGACCGTCGCCGCAAAGACCGTCACCAAAAAGAAATAAGGGACACTCCATGACACTTCGTATTGTTCCCACGCCCGAACCCGCCCGCTTCCAGGGTGTGCGTCAGGTTCGAGGGCGGCTGCTGGCCGCGCTGGCGGCGTTCTGCCTGGTCGCCGCCGCCTCGCCCGCCGCCCGCGCCGCTGACCCCGGCACGCCTGGTCCCTACCCCACTGCGACCCAGGACTTCAACTTTGGCCTGGCCGCTTTCACGCCGCCCTCGCTCAAAAGCGCCACCACGGGTCTGCCGCTTGGCCCCAATGAGCTGGATGGGCGCGTGTTCTACCCTAAAGGCGTCGATGACGGCGTCAGCCCTGTCCCCACCGGCAAGATGCCGCTGATCGTGTTTATGCACGGACGCCACAGCACGTCTTTCAACACCATAACCCGCAGAACCACTTCGGGCTGGCCCCCGCCTGTCGGCTCGGAGCAAATCCCAAGCTATGCGGGCTACGACTATATCGGCAGCCTGCTGGCCTCTTACGGCTATGTCGTCGTCTCCATCGGCGTCAACGGCATCAACTTCTTTGACAACTCCACCCAGGATTTGGGGATGCTGGCCCGTGCCGAAACGATGCAAAAGTACCTGGACATCATCAACGCGGCAGCCACGACAGGCGGCCCGCCGCTGGCGGGCAGCACAATAGACCCGTTCGGGGCCAAGTTCGTGGGCAAGATCGACATGAACAACATCGGCACGATGGGCCACTCACGCGGCGGCGAAGGCGTCATGGCGCATTATGTCTATAACTCGAAGCAGCCCAAGCCCTATGCCATCAAAGCCGTGTTCGACATTGCGCCGGTGGATTTCAACCGCTACGTCGTCAACAATGCCCCTGTCGCCGTCATCCTGCCCTATTGCGACGGCGACGTGTCCGACAACCAAGGCACCCACTTCTTTGACGATGCCCGCTACAACGTCCCCGGCGACCCGACTGCGAAGTATCTGTTCACGGTCATGGGGGCCGACCACAACCTGTTCAATACGATCTGGGACCCGGCTTACGGCGTGCCTGCCGCCTCGGATGACTGGGGCGGTACTCCCGGCGGCGCGATTGACCCGTTTGCTGGCCCGACCCGGCCCGGCAACCACCGCCTCAACTCCCTGCAGCAGCAGGGGACCGGCGCAGCGTATATGTCTTCGTTCTTCCGCACCTACGTTACCAATGGAAGCAGCGTCGGCGGCGAAACCCAGTTTCTGCCCTTTATGAAGGGCGACGAAGCGGCACCGCCGTCCGCGCTGACCACAGAGCTGTTTGAGACCTACCATGCCCCGGACCTGCCGTCGGCCCGCCGCGACATCAACCGCTTCCTCACCGCCGACAATCTGGCCGCCAACACGCTCGGCGGCAGCGTCACCGCCGTTGGCCTGTCCCCCTACAGCCTGGCAGGCGGCGCTCCCTACAACGCCTCCGGGGGCGCGTATGCCGGGCCGCCCACTCTGGCCCTGTTCCCCCTGCCGGGTCAGCCTTCCGCTCGTCAGCCTGGCAATACCCCCAGCTCACGGGCTACGCAGAAGCCCGGCCTGACCCAGCTCACACTTGGCTGGAGCAAGATGGGAGCCAGCCTGGACAACGCTATTCCCGCCGGGTCAGGAGACTTTTCCGCGTTCAGCGTTCTCACTTTCCGTACCGCGCTGAACTTCACCGACAGGCGCAACAACGTTGCCCTGGACGACTTTGACGTTCAGCTCACCGACAGCACGGGCAAGACCGCCGTTACGCCTGTCTCGGATTGGTCCAAAGCCCTGGCTTACCCACCCGGCAAAATCGCTCGCATTCCCAAAGTCGAGATGAACGGGGTGCGTATCCCGCTCACCGCTTTCAATGGCGTGGATTTGACCAAAATCGTCTCGGTCAAGTTCATCTTTGACCGCCAGCCGACCGGCGCAATCCTTCTGACCGGCCTGGCCGTGTCTGACTAACCGCGTCACTCTCAGTCACGCTTTGGAAAACAAGGCCCCTGTCTAAACGGGGCCTTGTTTTCCGGCGAAGCGCAGAAAGAACAAAAACAAAATTATGCTCACCGCTAAACACGCCCGCCGCGTCAGCCCTGCCCAAAAACTCTTTGTCACCGCCGCCGCTCTGCTCGTTCTTGGTTTCGCAGCGTCCAGCGTCCAGGCCCAGACCTATACCAAAACCAGCTACCCCGGCAATCTGCCAGGGCGTGATATAGTAACCTATGGCACTGGCCCACTCAACACTATTCTCGGGTCTTTCACAACCACTTCAACGGCCTCCACGGCTTCCAACCCGGATTTGTACCGGATCATTATCACCGGCACATCGCCCTTTTCCGCCACGACCGTCGGGCTAAACACGACCGTTTTTGACACGCAGCTCTTCCTGTTCGATTCGACAGGCGCCGGTGTTTATGCCAATGATGATGATGAGAACCAGAGCTTTGGCTCACAATACCTGTCGACCATAAACCCAACCACTCCTGTAACACCAGGGGTGTATTACCTCGGTGTCGCCACCTACGGAGCTATTCCGCGTTCTGGCGGAACCACGGCAGCCTTTGATATGTTCCCGAACACCTTTGACGACACCACGGGAGCCGTTACCACCACTGGCCTCAAAACCCCCCGACCCGGTGTCACTGGCCCACTGACTTTCTGGTCCCTGTCCGGTGCGGACGTAGAAACTGGAACCTACAGCATCGCTTTAACAGGAGCCACCTATGCCGTCCCCGAAGCCTCTACGTGGGTTTCGTTTGGCCTACCCGCCCTGCTCGTACTGGGCGTGCTGGCCCGCCGCCGCGTCAAGCCCGCCGCCGCCGCTTCGGTCTAGACCGTATTACCTCTGCGCCCGGTGTTTGCCCCAAAGCAAGCGCCGGGCACTTTTTATGTGGGTTTTTATGTGCTTTCTTTGCGGAACACCCTTGCTCTGCCGCGTGTTATTAAGGTATAGTGAGAAGTTGGCCGTCTTTAAGGCCCGCCGATGGGTGTTCCCACGGCATTGGAAAGGATACGACCCCCTATGAAAACTGGCATTCATCCCGCCTACCAGGAAGTCAGCATCACCTGCGCCTCCTGCGGCCACACCTACAACACCCGCTCCACCGGTGAGAACCTGTCGACGGAAATCTGCTCGCAGTGCCATCCCTTCTTTACCGGCAAGCAGAAGCTGCTCGACAGCGCAGGCCGCGTGGACAAGTTCCTGACCAAGTATGGTATGAAGAAATAGCACCTGAACCGGGCAGGGCAAGTGTTGCCCTGCCCTTTTGCACGTCTCGTGTTACTGAGGAGACTACCAATGGCGGACGAACGAACGCAGTACGGCGGGCAGGCCGTGGTGGAGGGTGTGATGATGCGCTCGCCGCGCTTTTTCGCTGTCGCCTGCCGCAAGCTCTCCACCGGCGAGATTGTTACGCAGCTGGAACCCGTGGAAAAGCATCTGCGCGGGGTGCAGTGGCTGAACAAGCCGTTCCTGCGCGGCTCTCTGGCACTCATTGATGCAATGGCGCTCGGCATCAAGGCGCTGACCTATGCCGCCAATGTGCAGTCCACCGATGAGTATGCCCGGCAGGAAGCCGAGGCGGCAGGCGCGGCGGGCCTGATGATGGGCGAGGGGGCTTTGGAAAAGGCCAGGTCCAAAGACGGGACCATCAACGGGATTGCGATTGGCCTGACCACAGTGCTGTCTCTGGTGCTGGGCTATGGCGGGTTTTGGGTTCTGCCCGCCGTGCTGATTGATTGGCTCTTTCATATTCACTCACAGCTTGGGGCCAATCTGGCTGAAGGCGGCATTCGCCTGATCTTCTTTTTCCTGTATATTGCGGGCATCTCGCGGATGAAGAACATTCAGCGCGTCTTCCAGTACCACGGCGCGGAGCATAAAGCCATCAATACGCTGGAAGCGGGGCTGCCGATGACGGTGGCAAACGCCCGCGCCGCCAGCCGCATTCACCCGCGTTGCGGGACGAACTTTATTTTTATTGTTCTCATCACGTCCATTGTCGTCTTCTCGATTGTGCCGCGCCATTCCTTCACCGAGGGCTTTTTGCCGGTGCTGGAAACTGTCGGCCTGCGGCTTTTGCTGCTGCCGGTCGTGGCAGGAATTGCGTTTGAGATTTTGAAGTGGGCGGGCGCGAACCGCGCCAAGCCCTGGGCGCTGTGGCTGATTGCGCCGGGTTTGTGGACGCAGCTTTTAACCACGCGCATCCCTGACGACAGCCAGTTGGAAGTAGCGATTGCCTCGCTCGATGCCGTCTGGGCCGAGGAGCATAACGGGGTCGGGCTTTCGCCCGCCCTGGCCGCCGAGACGGACGCGGACGCGCCGGTGGTGGCGTGAGAGATAACGCCCTTCAGAGACCTACCTTCCTTGCTTCGCAGGGTCCTTCCTAAAGGAAGGATACAGACAAATTAGGACAAGAGGGCGCAGCAAGCAGCGCCCCTACAGCGTTATCCTAATCCTTCCTTTAGGAAGGACCCTGCGAAGCAAGGAAGGTAGGTCTCTTTGTTTAAGGATCACAGTATGTTTGAAAAATTAGCCGAAGTTGAAGAACTGTACGAGGAGCTGGAGCGCCGGATGTCTGACCCCGATTTGGTCAGCGACATGGACGAATACCGGCGCGTGCATAAGCAGTACAGCGACCTGACCGAGATTGTCGCCAAATACCGGCAGTATTTAGAGATCGCCAAGCAGTTTGACGACACCGAGGAAATGCTGCGCGGCTCCCTCGACGAAGACCTGCGGGACATGGCCCAGACCGAGTTTGATGACCTGCGGACTCAGCGGGCAGACCTCGAAAATGACCTCAAAGTCATGCTGCTGCCCAAAGACCCCAACGACGAAAAAGATGTGATCCTGGAAGTGCGCGGCGCGGAAGGCGGCGACGAGGCGGCGCTGTTTGCGGGCGACCTGCTGCGGATGTACCTGCGCTATGCCGACAAGCGCGGCTGGACCTACAGCCTCTTGAACTCCAATGAGACCGGCAACGGCGGCTACAAAGAAGCGGTCGTCGAAATCCACGGCGAAGGGGCCTATTCGGCCCTGAAGTTTGAGTCCGGCGTCCACCGCGTCCAGCGCGTCCCTGCCACCGAGGCCAGCGGGCGGCTGCACACCAGCAGCGCCACGGTGATTGTGATGCCCGAAGCCGAAGACGTGGAAATTGAAGTCAACGAAGAAAAAGATATTGAAAAGCAGTACACGCTGTCCCAGGGCGCGGGCGGGCAGAACGTCCAGAAGAACATGACAGCGGTGCGGCTTATTCACAAGCCGACGGGCATTGTCGTCGCCTGCCAGGACCAGCGCTCCCAGCTTCAGAACTACGAGAAAGCGATCCGCGTTCTGAAAGCCCGGCTGTACGATATTGAGATGCAGAAGCAGAATGACGCCATCGGCGGCACGCGCAAATCGCTGATTGGCACGGGAGGCCGCGAGTCCAAAATCCGCACCTATAACTTCCCGCAGGACCGCCTGACCGACCACCGCATCGGCCTGACGGTTCACAACCTGCCGAACCTGCTGAGCGGCGAAATCCAGCACGTCATCGACACGCTTGTCAGCGCCGATCAGGCCGAGAAGCTCAAGCACGAGGCGGAATAACCCCTCCCCGTCGCTTCGCGCCGAATGGAACAAATGCGAAGCATACCCTCCCCTGTTAGGGGAGGGTGAGGATAATAGGATTTGTAAACGAAAGGCCCTGGCTCAGTGAGCGAGGGCCTTGTTCTTTGTCCTATTCTTAACCCTCCCCTAACAGGGGAGGGATTACCCTGCCCCAATCTTGCCCAGCCACACGCCAAGCGCGAACACAATCGCGCCGCCGACAATCACCTGCACCACCGTTTGCAGCAGCGGGCTTTTCATGAAGTGGAAGCGAATGTACGCAATCGCCAGCAGCTCCACGGCGACTACGACATACGCCAGATGCAGGGCCAGCCGCAGGTTAGGAAGCAAAAACGGCAGCGTGTGCAGCATCCCGCCCAGCGTCGTCGCCGCGCCGGTAATTACCCCGCGTGCCAGCGGAGCGCCGCGTCCCGACACCTCGCCATCGTCGGAGAGAGCCTCGGCCAGCCCCATGCTGATGCCCGCGCCGAGCGACGCGGCCAGCCCGACATAGAAGGCGGGCAGGGAATGGCCGGTCAGCCCCGCCGCCGCGAAAATTGGGGCGAGGGTAGAGACGGAGCCGTCCATGAGGCCAAGCAGGCCCGGCTGCACTTTTTGCAGCACAAACTGCGCGTGCAGATCATCAGGACTAAGCTGCGCGGGCGAAGGCCCGTTTTCGCTGAGGCGCGGGTCTTCGTTTTGGTTCACGGCCATAAGCGTTTAAGTGTTTCTTTCTGTCAACTTCAGCCTCATTACGCAGGCCGGTACCATCCCGACGGGCGCGGCGCACGCGGGGCCGTGTCGCTCCGGCCCTCGTCTTCCCCGCTCAGGGAAGCCGTCGGCGTGATCTCGCGGGCGGCGATTTTAAGGGCATGGACATCGGCGTGGCCCTGACGGGCCAAATCGGGCAGGGTCATCTCGGTGATCGTCTGCCGGGCCGCCTCGGGCGAGGCTGCTTCCAGCTCCACCACCACGGTTCCTGAAAAAACGACGGTTACTTTGTAGCGCATAGAGTCAGTATACCCGGCACAAAGCCGCAAAAAATTGCTTGCGTTTCCGCCGGAGCCGTGGTACAATGGCGACGTGACCACTGTGCAGACAACCCGGACCGCCAAAATCGCCCGCGCTTTCGCGCTGGTGCTGGCGTTTATCTGCCTCTGGATGGGAACTGTGGTGGCACTCGACCACACGGAAGACATTGGCCTGCTGTCGGCAAGCCAGACGCTCCGTCGCAGCCCGGCGGCGGAAACGCACGCCGCCCCGCTGATTGACCAAAGCCCCTGCCTGGCCTGTCAGTGGGAAGGCATTGCGGGAACCCTGCACCCGCCGGTCCTGACTGTGCCGCCGCCGCCGCCTGCGGTTCTGCCCCTGTCTCAAGCCCTGCCTGCCTCCCCCCTGTCCGCTGCCATTCGCCACTCCCGCTCCCGTGCGCCCCCGTGCGCCTCGGTCTAACCCGCCCTTTCCTCATCACTCGGTTACTCTCTCACTTCTCTTAGCCCTGTTCACTTAGCCCTGTTCACTTAGCCCTGCCATTATTCTGCCTCGGAGTAGCTGCGACACACAAAGGGCGCAGGGGTGTTTGCCGCACCCCCGCGCCCGGCGAGCGCGATATTTTCACACGCCCATTGCCGGGTTGATTGTATCACGTCTTCGCCTGTTCGTCTACCCCCGGTACACGCACGCCTGCACTCTTTTTTAGTACCAAGAGTCGCAGGAGGAGACCCTTCCGTATGTTTCATCGCCTGCGCCCGCGCCGTCACGCCGCCACCGCGCTTTTTGCCACCGCGTCCTGCCTGTTTTCGCTGTCCGCCGCCCATGCCGACGTGTTTGGCCGCCTGCGCGTCGTTGTTCACGACCAGGCGGGCAAGCCCGTCCCCAGCGCCGTGGTCACCTTCCACGACAATGCCGGGGTCCGCCCGGACATCAATGTCACCGCCGATGCCCAGGGCGTCGCCCTCAGCCCGCCGCTGGAAATCCGCAACTGGACCGTCACCACAAAGGTCGTCACGTTTGACACTGATACCCAGACCGTGGCCGTCAACGCCGATACCAGCACGCCGCTGAATATCACCCTGAGCAAGCGCGTGGTCACCACCACCGGGCGCGGCATCACCATCCGCCCGTCCACTGCCGATACGAATCGCCTCTCGGCAGACGCCATCGAAAAACAACCCCTAACCGGGGCCAACCCGCAGTCGTTCCCACGCATTCTGCTACGCAATCCCGGCATCGTGCAGTCGTCGGTCAACGTCGTTCACCCACGCGGCGAACACGCTTCTACGTCTATTTATATCAACGGCTTTGAGCTGCCGGGCGTCTTGCAGGGCCGCGCCGGGCCGCAGTTTTCCCCGGATATTATCCAAAGCGCCGACATTCAGACCGGCGGCTATTCCCCCGAATACGGCAGCGAGACGGCGGCCATTGTCAATCTTAACCTGAAGGCGGGCACGATCAAGCCTTTCCAGAGCCTGTCGGCGGACTTCGGCGGCTACAACACGCTGGACCAATCCATCACCTTTGGCGGGCAGGCGGGCGCTCCCGCCGGGCAGGCCGGGCCGCTGCGCTACCTGTTCAACTTTAGCAACCGCAGCACAGACAACACTCTGGAGGCACCTCAGCCGGGCAATCAAAGCGCCCACAATCACGGCAAGTCCGCGACGCTCTTTGGCAACATTGATTATGTCGCCTCGCCTAGAGACACCTTCAGTCTGCTTCTCAACACCGCTCCGGCGCAGACGCAGATCGCCAACCGGACCGGCCTGCCCGATAAATACACTCCCGTCGGCCAGGGCTACGGCTACGGCGGTGCCCGCAATGCCGACGGCCTTTCGGCAGGCGTGGACCCGGACCCCACGCTGATTGGCAGCCAGGATATTACCCTGAAGTCCCAGCAGGACGCCGGGCAGGACGTGTACCAGAACGACGAAAACCGCTTTGGCCTGCTGAACCTGCGGCACACGTTCAGCTCCACCGTCACCGGCCTGCTGTCGCTTGGCTCCACCCGCTCTCGGCTGGACATCCGCAATCATAACCCCTCGATTGACCTGTCTTCGGTGGACCCGGCCACGGGCATTTTGTCCACGGTAGACAGTTCTATTGAATACAACCCGACTATCCTGCGAACCAGCAGCCAGACCGAGCTGTCTGGCAGCCTGACCTCGTCCAGCGGGGCGCACACCTACAAAGGCGGCTTCCTGCTGACCCGGCAAAGCGGCAATGAGTCGTACCAGTTCACGCCCCAAAGTCAGCTCGCCCTGGACTCGCTGGCGGCGGTGCAGACGGGCGGCCCGCAGCTCACCCCCGCCGGAACCTACCAGACCGATGCTGACGGCAACCAGGTCACCGACGTTCTCGGCAACCCGGTGTATCTGATTAACCCCCGCAACATGGCCACGCCCGTGGTCAATGTCCACCGCTCCGGCTACTACAATGCCTACTACGTGCAGGACACCTGGCGCACCACCCCCAAGCTGACCCTGAACTATGGCCTGCGGCTGGACTCGTATTACGGCAAGCAGACCCTGAACACCGACACCGTGAAAAAGAACTACCTGTCGCCGCGTGTCAATGCCGCCTATGCCTTCACGCCGCGCACCACCGGACGGCTGATTTACGACAAGCTGTTTTCTCAGCCGCCGCTGGCGCAGGGCGCGATTCTCGGCACAAACCTGGTTCCGCAGACTGTGGACCACTACGAAGCAGGCGTTCAGCAGCAGCTCGGCGGCGGGCAGTCGGTGAAAGTCTCGTACTACTACAAGAACTTCAAGAACCAGTTCGACACCGGCATTTTAATCCCGTACACCCAGATTGGCGCTTACACCACCCTGCAATACACCACGGCAGGTGTGCATGGGCTGGAGCTGTCGTATGACCTCAACCCACGCGGCGGGGTCGGGCTGGGCGGTTTTCTGGCGTATGCCAATTCCATCGCCAAGCCCAACGGCCTGGACCAGACCGGGGCGGATGCACCTATTGTTAATGACCATGACCAGCTCAACACCCTGAGCGCGGGCCTGAGCTACACGCTGCCCTCGCAGGTGTTCTTCGGCGGCGAAGTGTACTACGGCTCCGGCGAAGTTTCCAGCGTGCTGGCCCCGATTGGCCCGAGCGACTCCAACCTGCTGAACGGCGGCTCGAAGAACTCGCACTATTCTATCAACCTGCGGGCGGGTGCGCCGCACTTGTTGGGACCGGCGGGGCTGGAGCTTGACATCGAGAACGTCACCAACGATGTCAGCGTCCTGAACTTCAACTCGGGCTTCAGCGGCACGCGCTTCCAGCAGGGCCGCCGTGTCCTGCTGCGCGTCACTGGCGGCTTCTAACCCAGGAGGAACGGATGAAGCCATGCTTCTTTATATCTGCGTCTCTGGGAGCGGCGGCAGTTCTTGTCGCCGCACCTGCCGGGGCGCACGATACCTCCGGCCCGGCCAGTCCGGGCCTGCTGGCGGCTACTGATGCCGCTGCCGCTGCTGTGGCAACGGCCCTGCTGGGGCTGGCCGCCTACTTTGCCTTCCGGGCTTTGGTCCGTCTGTATGAGCGGCGGCGCGGCACGGACCTCAAAGAATGGACCGTGCAAAGCGGCCTGCTGGCGGCGACGGCGCTGACGATGGGCGTGATCTGGCACCTTTCGGCGACGCCGCCCGTGGCCGTCGCCGCCGGGCATCTGGACGTGCCGAAGCACGGCGGCCAGATTCAGGCCGTTGGCGACAATCATCTGGAAGCCGCTCTCGGACCAAATGGCAGCGTCTCGCTGTATGTCATGGGCATCACGGAAAGCATTGCCTGCCCGCTGCCGGTCAAGACTCTCTGGGCTGAAACCGGCACGGGGCAGACAAAAATAATGCTCCATGCGGCCCCGCTTCCCGGCGAGCCGAAAGGGGAAGCCTCGGTCTTTACCGGGGAGATGCCCGCTGAAATGGCTGGCAAAGCCACGGCGCTCACTCTGTCCGTGCCTCTGCCGGGCGGCGAGCGCACCGTGCGCTTCGACCTCGGCCCCGGTGCGGCGGCGTCTGCCGCTCCCGTGCATGACACGGCGGCCACGGTGGTCACCGCTTCGGCGATTACGCCCGCCCAGAAGGCGCTGTTTCTGACCCCCGGCGGGGCCTACACGCAGGCCGATATACGGGCTAACGGCAACACGACGCCCGACCAAAAATATCAGGGAATGATGGCAAACCATCATCTGCATCCGCAGAAGGGGACCTCTACCTGTCCGATCACGACAACGCAGGCAAATACGAAGTTTGCCTGGGTGGTCGGCGGCAAAACGTACCTGTTCTGCTGCCCGCCCTGCATCGCCGAGTTCGTCAAAAATGCGAAGACCCATCCGCACGACTTAAAGCCGCCGGACTCTTACCTTCAGTCGTAAGACTGGATTTACTCGTAAGACGGGCGGCTCCCGAACGAGTGGCCGCTTTGGACGGCTATTCGCCGCTTGAGACTTCCGTGCCCGCAAGCCGCGTTCCCCTTTCGCGGCGGGCGCGGGGTCTCAGGCATTTATTCACGCAAGGAGCGAACGATGCACCTTCCGAAATTATCCGTTCAAACTCTGTCCATTCAAAAACTATCCCTTCAAAAACTGTCCCGCCCGGTCGGGACCTGGCTCGGGTTCAGCGGCCTGTATGCGCTGATGGGCGGAGCCTGTCCCTGCTGCGGGCAGGCCGTCTGCCCCACCAACGTTCTCGGTGTCGGCGTCGTCGGCCTTGTGATGACGGCAGCCCTGCGCCTGTTTCGCCGGTTTTCCCGGCGCAAAGAATCTGAAGTCGAATAACATACTGGAGAACCTGATGACTACACCTCTCTGCCTGCGCTTGCTGACGGCTTCCGCCGCCGCTGCCTTTCTGCTGGGAGCAATTCCCACCGCTCATGCCGCGCCAAAAGCCAAGCGCAATGACAAAGCCATTCACACCGCCGACCGGCAGTTCCACCGCGACGATGCCGCGTTTCACAAGGCCGACCGGGCCTTCCACCGCGCCAAGCACCACACCGCCGCCGGGCTGCGCGAAGACCGCGCCGCGCATAAGCTGGACAGCGATGCTCATGTGCTGGACCGCGAAAACCACGCTTCCGACCGCGCCTACCACCACTCTCACAAATAGGTTAATCGCCGGGGGGGTTCTGCACCCCCGGCGCATTTCTTTGCTGCTTTCTGCGACTTCACTGAGGCCCCGAATGAACTTTCCCAAACTGCCCCTTGCCGCCCTGCTGCTGGCCGGGCAAGTGCTTTTCGCTCTGGGCCTGACCCGGCCCGTCCACGCGGAAGACCGCCGCCCGGACAAAACGACGCTGACGGTGATGGCCCTGAACTGCGAATTCATGTGGGACGGCGTCGCGCCCGAAGAAGGCGCAGCCAGCGTGACGTTCCCCTGGAAAGGCAATCAAAAATTGGCCGAAGCGCACATGAAACAGGTCGCCAATTTGATCCTGCGCGGCAACCCGGACATTGTCAGTTTGGAAGAGACGGAAAACCTGCACGCGGTTCAAGTTTTAAACGACAAGTTCCTGGCCGGGCGCGGCTACAAGGCGTATTTTGTTCAGGGCACGGACACGTTCACCGGGCAGGATGTCGCCCTGCTGACACGCATCGACCCCGACGGCGGCAAAATCGAGCGCGATGACGCTGTCGGCACGAGCGGCACGGAAACCAGCGGGGTCAGCAAAAACTACTTCGCCAAGATGACTGTCGGCTCCGCCAAGATTGCCTTGATTGGCCTGCACCTGCTGGCGCAGCCGGACAATGTCAAGCGGATGCCCAAGCGTCAGGCACAGGCCGCCGTGATCCGCGACCTGGCCGTAGATTTGACAAAGCAGGGGCGGCAGGTGATCGTACTGGGGGACTTCAATGATTGGGACGGTGCCCCGGACAGCCGGGACTTCAAGGACGACAAGCCGATCAGCACGGTTCTGGCGACTATTCGTGGCATGGACCCGGCGAACCCGAATGACAACCTTGTGAGCGCCGCCTCCTTCATGCCCAAAGAAAGCCGCTATTCTGACTTCTGGGACCAGAACAACGACAATGTCATCCAGTCCCCGCAGGAGTTTTCTATGATCGACCATATTTTGCTGTCGCCCGCCCTGGCTGCTGAGGTGGAAGATGCTTATATTCCCCATGACGAAGACCCGCGTGTCGTCTCCGACCACTTTCCGGTGGTGGTGCGCCTGCGCCTGACAAAGTAAGAGCCGCTTGCCAAAACTGCCCTGCTCTGGTATGATAAGCACGAAAGGATTTTGAACACGCTCTTATGAAAACCATTTGGCTTATCGCAAGCGGAACGTTCGGCGAAGCCATTCGCCGACGCACGCTGCTGATTTTTCTGCTGGTCGCCGCCGTTCTGCTGGTCCTCGGCGCGATCAATGCCTCGTTTCAGCCCGGCCACGAAACCGTGCTGGTCAAGACCATTGGCCTCGGCGTCATCGGCCTCACCGGCGTCTTTATCTCGGTCATTCTGGGCATCAACCTGCTGCCGCAGGAGATCGAGCGGCGCACGGTCTATACTATCCTGTCCAAGCCGGTGCATCGGTACCAATTCGTGCTGGGCAAGTTCCTGGGCGGCCTGATGACGGTGCTGTCGTCGGTTGCCATCATGGCGGCGGTGTTTCTGCTGCTGTTCGTGATTAAAGAGCGCGGCTTCGACAAAGACGTGCGCGAGGTCTGCCAGGGGCTTCTGCTGGTCGCTTGCCAGATTCTGATTATCAATGCCGTCGCCGTCTTCTTTTCAGCGTTCCTGTCCCCGTTCGTCAACTTCTTCCTGACCTTCGGCGTCTACCTGCTGGGCATTTCGCGCTCGGCCACGGAAGCCCTGGCGGACCCGACCAGCGACCCCGCCCATCCCAAGAACATTCTCGTGGTCTATGTCTTCAAGACAATCAACGCGATCATCCCGGACTTCACCAAATATAACGTCCAAAATCCTATTCTGACCCCGGACGTCAACATCACCAATCAGGCATACTTCGTGACCGTTGCCACGCTGGAAGCACTGGTTTATTCTGCTATTTTGCTGACAATGGCGGTGATTGTCTTCGAGCGCCGCGAAGTGTAAGGGGCGAAACAAACAAACCTGAGAATACTGGGGGTGTCAAGGTGGAGTAGACCATGCCAGATATGGCCCAGTCACCTATCTCCCCGCCCGTCAATCTGGATAAAGTTGAAGGGAATATCGAACTCGGCAGTCTGACCGAAGCCACCCTGAAACAGGAGATGCCTGCCGCCCGGCAGGCGCGGGAAAACCGCGAAGCTGCCGATGCTGCCCATGCCCGCCTGATCGCCCTGCTCACGCTGGCGATGGCGGGCTTCTTGCTGCTGGGGTTCTTCGGGCTGGGAGTCTATCTGTTTGCGTTCAAGACCGATGCCACCGAGGCGCAGAAGCTGTATGCCTCTACAGTGCTGACAGCAATTGCCAGCGGCAGCGCAGGCTATGCGTTCGGCAAGAAAAACGTCAAGGAAAAAGAGTGAAGACACTGCAATTTTCAAGAGGGCAATGGCTGGTCGGCTGTCTTTTGCTGATGGGGGTGGCGGTTATGGTATCTCTAGCACTGACACAGGATGCGCGGGTGGGGCGGGGCGTAATCCAGTCCGAGTTTATTTTTGACAAAGCGCCGTTCGCCTCCTGCCATGCCTCCACGATTGCCGAGACCAAAGACAGCCTGATTGCCGCATGGTTCGGCGGCACAGTGGAAGGCAAGCCGGATGTCGGCATCTGGGTGTCCCGGCACACCAGCGGGCACTGGGACGCACCGGTGGAAGTCGCGGACGGGCGGCAGGCAGACGGGACGCGCTGGCCGTGCTGGAACCCGGTCCTGTTTCAGCCGCGCACTGGCCCACTGCTGCTGTTTTACAAAGTCGGCCCCGCGCCGTGGACAAACTGGTGGGGAATGCTAATGGAGTCTACAGACAGCGGCAGGACGTGGTCCGCGCCGCGCCGCCTGCCCGCAGGCATCTTGGGGCCGATTAAAAACAAGCCGGTGCCGCTTGACAGCGGCGCTATTTTGTGCCCGTCCAGCACCGAAACCGACGGGTGGCGGGTTCACTTTGAGCGCACGACCGACGGCGGCAGGACGTGGTCGTCGACGGGGCCGGTCAATGACGGCAAAGCTATTGGAGCCATTCAGCCCAGTATTTTAGTTCACTCGCAGACTCAGTTGCAGGCCATAGGCCGGACGCAGCAGCACCGGGTGTTTACGATTGATTCCGAAGACGGTGGGAAGACGTGGGGACCGATGACGCTCACCAACCTGCCGAACCCCAATTCCGGCACAGACGCCGTAACCCTGCACGACGGGCGCTTTCTGCTGGTCTACAACCCGACGACCAAAAATCGTCACCCGCTGGCAGTCGCTGTCTCTCAAGACGGCAAAGTGTGGACTGAGGTGAGTATTCTGGAAAACGGCAGGGGCGAGTTTTCCTACCCCGCCGTCATTCAGACCCGCGACGGGTTGGTGCAGATCACCTACACCTGGAACCGCACCCATATCAAGCACGTTGTTCTGGACCCCGCCCGCCTTGCTCCTGTTTCAACTTGACTTGCACGGAGCCGCAGGGCTATAATACCCCATGACTACGCCCGCCGGGATTGACCTGCACGCCCACACCACTGCCTCCGATGGCAGCCTCTCGCCGACGGAACTGGTGACCAAAGCCAGGGGACTGGGGCTTGCGGCGCTGGCTGTCACCGACCATGACACTGTGGCGGGCCTCGCCGAAGCGCGGGAGGCCGCGCAGGCTGTCGGGCTGGAACTAATTCCCGGCGTGGAGCTGTCCGTAGAAGACGACAAAGGCCGCTTTCACTTGCTGGGCTACGGCTTTGACACCAGCAGCCCGGAGCTTGCCGAAACGCTCACTGCCCTGCGCGTCGCCCGCGCCGCCCGCAACGAACAGATGGCCGAAAAGATGAAAGAGCTGGGCCTGCCGGTCACACTGGACGATGTGCGGGCCGAAGCGGGAGAAGACAGCGAAGTCATTGCCCGGCCCCATTTCGCGCAGGCGCTGATCAAGAAGGGCATTGTGAACTCGGTGCAGGAAGCCTTTGACCGCTACCTCGCCGCAGGCAAGCCGCTGTACCTGCCCAAACAGGGCCTGACGGCCCATGAGGCCATTGCCCTCCTGCACCGGGCGGGCGGCGTCGCTGTCCTGGCGCATCCGGGCCTCATCCCGCAGTCGGCGTCCGCGCTGGCAGCGCGGGTGGAAACTTTAACCCAAAGCGACAGCCTGGACGGCATCGAAGCCTACTACTCTCAGCACAGCCCCGCCGACACCGAGCGGTTTCTGGCGCTGGCCGCCCGGCTTGGCCTGCTCGTGACCGGCGGCTCGGACTTTCACGGCACGCCCAAGCCCCATGTTCCGCTAGGCGTCGTTCACGGCGGCGGCCCGGCGTCTTACTCTCTGCTGACCGCTCTGCACGGGCGGCTGGCTTCTACTCACTCACTCTGACAAGGACTGTTTTATGTCACATATGCTCGACGAAATCCGGCAGCAGCCCGAGGTCGTGCGCCGGATTATCAGCGAAGAATTCCACTCCGTCGAGGCGCTGGCGACAGAAATCAAGCGCCGCAAGATCGCGTATGCCTATGTCGCCGCACGCGGGACTTCGGACAACGCCGCCCTGTACTGTAAATATATGCTGGAAATCCAGCATGGCCTGCCCGTCGCCCTCGCCGCGCCGTCGGTCTTTACGCTCTACGGCTCCCTGCCGAAATTGGAGCAGAACGCACTGGTGCTGGGCATCTCGCAGTCCGGGGCCGGGCCGGATGTGATTGATGTCGTCAAACGCGCCCGCGAATCGGGGGCGCTGACCGCCTGCATTACCAATGAGCCAACTTCGGCGCTGGCACAGACCGCCGAATACCCGCTGCTGGTCGGCGCGGGGGAGGAAATCGGCGTCGCTGCCACCAAAACCTACACCGGCTCGCTCGCCATGCTGGCCCTGCTGTCGACGGCGATGGACGAAAGCCACCCCGAGCGTCTGGAACACCTGCGCCGCGCCGCCGATGCGATGGAGCGGACGCTGGCAATGGAAGATGTCGCCCGGCAGCTTGTGGAACGCTACGCCGACATGAAAGGCTGCGTGATTTTAGGCCGGGGCTACAACCACTGCACCGCCAATGAGCTGGCCCTGAAGCTGACCGAGACCTGCCTGATTGCCGCGCAGTCTTATTCCGCCGCCCAGTTCCAGCACGGGGCGATTGCCCAGGTCGCGGCAGGCTTTCCCTGCCTGCTGTTCGCCGCCGACGGCAAAGCCTTCGCCCCAATGGCAAAGATCGCCGAAAAGCTGCGTGCCCAGAACCCGGCCCTGATCTGCTTCGCCCACGACGCGGCGTTCCTGGCGGGCAGCGAGACCGCCCTGCGTATCCCCGCCGCCGTCGCCGAATGGGTCAGCCCTTTGGTGTATATTATCGCCGGCCAGCTCTTCACCTACTGGCTTTCCCTGCGAAAGGGCCTCGACCCCGACAACCCACGCGGCCTCTCCAAACTCACGCAGACGCGGTAGCGTACAATATTGTGGCCTACAGGGCAAACTAATATGAAAATCCACGAGATTACACTTCACAACTTCCGAAACTTCTCTGAAAAAAAGTTCAAACTACAGGACCAATTTACCCTCCTGATCGGAGAAAATGGCACAGGAAAAACAGCTATACTTGACGCATTAGCCGTGGGAGCAGGGGCACTCTCGCTTGGAATTGGTGCGATGGATGCTCGGTACATCAGAACTGATGAAGCGAGGCGCGTAACATATCAACTAGGACAGGTTCCAAATGTTGAGCCTCAATACCCTGTCTCAATTACCTGTCAGGGCACGCTTAATAACAAGAAGCTGAATTGGACACGTTCGGTCAATGGGATAGGCGGGCGAACTACGCGCCAAAAGGCGAAGCAAATCGCTGAGGTTGCAAAGCAACTTCAAAAAAATGTAGAATTTGGAATGGAAGTTGTTTTACCAGTAATCGCATATTATCCAACAGGACGGCTCTGGCTCCAGAAAAATGAAAAGGGAGTAGAGACCTTGTCTCCTGATTCACGAACTCAAGGCTATATTGATTGTTTGGATCGGGCGTCAAATGAAAAACTGTTGATGCGCTGGTTCAAAACTATGGAGTTAGCGCAACTTCAAGACCGAAAGCCAGTCACAGTCCTCAGTGCCGCAAAGGCAGCCATACAAAATTGCATGGAAAACTGGCACAAAGTTCGATGGGATTTGAAGTCAGATGAGCTTGTGGCGGAGTCAGATGACGAACGCCTTCTTCCATTTCGGATGCTAAGTGATGGTGTGCGTAATATGTTAGCAATGGTCGTGGATATTGCTTATCGCATGGCAATGTTAAACCCACATCTGGGGATAAATGCGCTTGATGCACCAGGATTAGTATTGATTGACGAAATAGATTTACATCTTCATCCTTCCTGGCAACGCCGGGTTGTAGAAGATTTGCGGCGCACCTTTCCAAATATCCAATTCGTTGCCACAACTCATTCACCTTTTATCATTCAGTCAATGCGTGAAGGCGAGTTGATTAACCTTGACGGCAGATGCGGTGAATATGCCGGTAGAAGTATTGAAGATATTACGGAAGAGGAAATGGGTGTGCCACTCCCTCAACGAAGCAGGCGGAACGAAGAAATGATAGAGGCCGCAAAAGAGTATTATGCCACGCTTGAAAGCAGTCAACAGTCCGGCAAAAAAGACATGGAAAAGCTGAAATTGAGACTGGACGAATTGCTCATGCCTTACCGGGATGATCCTGCTTATGTCGCCTTCTTGGAGATGCAGCGGGCGGCGGCAGGATTAGCAAGCTAGGAATAATAATGAGACCCGTTGAGCGCGGAAGCTGGCCCACTAATAGCGATGGCGACCGAAAAGCATATGCGGAGTACGGCGATGCACAAATTGATCTTTATGAGCGTCTCGGTGAGTATTGCTCGTATTGTGAGATGCGTGTTGCCGACTGTATGGATGTCGAACACATTCTACCAAAGGGTGTCCCCCTGCATCAATATTTAGAGCGCGATTGGTCCAATTTTCTGTTAGCTTGCAAGCGTTGTAATGACATTAAGGGGCGGGATGATATAAATCGCGCAGATTATTTTTGGCCTGATATTGATAATACTTTTCGGGCGCTCCTATACAGTGATGGTGGCATTGTACAAGTTGCCCCCAATTTGAGTGTCACTGATCAGCAAAAAGCACAGCAAACTCTTATATTAACCGGTCTTGACCGTAGACCGGGGCACTCTAAGTTTGCGGCTAAAGATAGACGGTGGATTGACAGAAGAGACGCCTGGGGAATAGCTCAGACTGCTCTCAGCAATATGCACAGTAGCGACTCACCTCAACTGAGAGCTACTATTATTGCTCTCTCAAAAAAGACAGGATTCTGGTCGATTTGGATGACGGTTTTTCAAGCCGATAAAGCCATGACGAAAGAGCTTATTGCAGCCTTTCCAGGAACATGCACATCTTGTTTTGATGACCATGGTGAGGCCCAGCCAAGACCAAATGGCTCATTGTAAAAGCTGCCCTAAGCTTGGCGGCAGGGATGTGCCGGTGCGTCCAGACCGCCCTGCGTATCCCCGCCGCCGTCGCCGAATGGGTCAGCCCTTTGGTGTATATCATCGCCGGTCAGCTCTTCACCTACTGGCTTTCCCTGCGAAAGGGCCTCGACCCCGACAACCCACGCGGCCTCTCCAAAGTCACGCAGACGCGGTAACCGTTTGTTCCCTGTGGCCGTCGGTTTACACGTTCTGGGCGGCCTCTTTTTGCCAGTCCAGGTTCATTCCTGCGGCAATCAAGTCAAAGTCGGATTGCGAGACCTCGAACAGGCCGCGCCGGAACGCAAAGCCCCATGATTTTTTATTGGCGATGAAGTCCAGCGCCTCAATCAGCGGCTGGATAGGAGTTTCAGTCACGTCGAAATACTCGGCGTCGCGGCGAAAGGGACTGAAACCGGGGCTGACTTCAACCTGATAAATCACCCCCGCGCAAACGCGGCACGCGGCGGTGAAGCTTTGCAGCGGCTGGCCGTTTTGGAGCGACGTTTTCGGCGAATAATAAACGACCCAATCGCCCGCAGACAATCGCTCAAGCGGCGCGGCTTTGCCGTGTCCCGCCTGAATGATGCCGCCTTCTTTGCCGCTGAGGACGTGGTCTTTGCAAACGGTGTTGATCCAAAACTTCATCAGTGTGGCCTTCTCTTTCTTGGAGCGCCCCGACGCCGGGGCCTTTGCAGTATACCCCGCCCCCATTACTGGTCGTTTGCGGCTTGCTCTCGGGGGGCCAAAAACTGCGAGATATGTTCCGCAATCACCGGGCCGTCTTCTTCCAGCGCAAAGTGCCCGGTGTCCAGCAGGTGCAGTTCTGCCTGCGGCAGATCGCGCAAGTACGCGGTCGCGCCCTCGACACTGAAGAACGGATCACCCTTACCCCAGACAATCAGCGTGCGCGGCTGAGAGGCGCGGAAATACTCCTGCCACCGGGGATACAGCGGCGGGTTGGTGCGGTAGTCGTACATCAATTCGAGCTGCGCGGCGTGGTTGATGGGCCGGTCCAGGAAAGATTGGTCCAGGTTCCAGGTGTCCGGGCTGAGACGGGAAATATCGCGCACACCGGCGACGTAACCAGAGCGCGTGGATGGGAGGGTGAAGAAATCAGCGACTGCCGCCTCGGTGTCGGCATTGCGGTTCTGCCAGAGCGCCCGCGTTCCCTCCCAGGCGGACGTAAAGCCTTCCTCGTAAGCGTTGCCGTTCTGCACGATCAGAGCTTCAATCCACTCAGGATGCCTTGCGGCAAGGCGCAGACCGATAGGAGCGCCGTAGTCTTGAACATACAGGCTGAAGCGATTGAGGGACAACGCAGCTAAAAACTGCTCCATGACCTCGGCAAGATGGTCAAAGGTGTAGGCGAACTCGGCGGGAGGAGGAGTGCTGCTGTTGCCGAAGCCCGGATAATCCGGTGCAATCAGATGAAAGCGGTCCGAAAGGTCGGCGATCAGGCCGCGAAACATGAACGAGGAGGACGGATAGCCGTGCAGCAGCAGCAGGGTGGGGTTCTGCGGATTTCCCGCCGCGCGGTAAAAGATGCTGACGCCGCCGACTTCCACCGAGCGGTACGTGATGGTAGCATGGGACATAGAGTGATCTCCTGGAAGGCATGAGTGTTTTGTGCGTCTTCCGGGTAACCCGGAATGACTAACCCTCAATTTGCAATAACGCTAGTTATATGAGCAAAGTTCCTAACCCGTGAAAATAATTTTCAGGGGTTATTTTGGGTATAATTTGTTATGAGCAGTTTATTGAAATTAGAAGACAGGCAGGAGCCATTTCTGTTTGTGGGCGGGCGGCTCTGGCTGGACTTTATCAACACGCGGCTGGCGGGCAGGGAGCAGGGCGTAGACCTGCTCAGCGACTTTGAGGCGCTGCTGCGGTGGCTGGCGGCGGCCCAGGCGGCGGACGCAGAGGCACGCGAAAGCGCGGCGGCATGGAGCCGCCGCGATCAGGAGGAAATCAGCCGGTACGCGCTCCGCCTGCGCTCGGCGCTGCGGCAGGCGGCTAAAAGCCTTACGCGGGGGGAAGAAATCGGCGACGCGGCCCTGATAATGATCAACGAAGTCTTAGGCAGCCAGAGGAGCTTTACGCACCTGGCCCGGACAGTGACAGGCTATGAAACAACCGTGCGCTCGGAGTGGGTGAGCCGCCTCGCCCTCCTCGCGCCGCTGGCGGCGTCTGTCGCCGACACACTCACGCGGGATGACCTCACCCGGCTCCGCAACTGCGAGGACCCGGCCTGCCTGCTGTACTTCTACGACACATCCAAAAACCGCGCCCGCCGGTGGTGCAGCATGGAAGTCTGCGGCAACCGCCACAAAGCCGCCGCGCATTACCGGCGCTCCCGCCAGGCAGCGGGTGAGTAAACAGAGTTGTTTTAAAAGCGCCAGCCCAGCTCGGCGGCTGGAATACGCCGGTGCGTCCAGTTGAGCTGCCGCTCGGTCAGGCGGCAGTCTACAAACCACCACGGGTACGCCACCGGGTCGTGGATGCGAAACGTTTGCCGGTAGCTTTGAATAGCCGGGTAGGCCGTCTGAAAGCCGCCCCGGTGGAGCGTCAGAAACAGCGACAACAGCCGCACCCGGAGCTTGACCGCGTGCGTGTTGTCCAGCGGCAGGGCCAGGCGCTCCGACAGCGCAAACACTTCGCGCTGCGCCAGATGCAGGCTGACCGTGTCAATCCCTTTCAGCAGCCCGATCTTGTCCGGCACGTCTGCGTCCTCAATCCGCGCCGTCAGCATCAGCACATACCGCTCAATGCTGTCCGCCCAGCCTTCTTCCACCCGCCGCGCCACGTCGCCGGTGCCGCTCTCGCGCAGGGTGTTCCCCAGCCCTTCTCGTAGATGCGTCTCCGCCCACTCCCAGCGCCGGGCGGTTTTGTCTGAAAGCTGGTCCATATCCGCACGCGGGCACAGGCGGCAGACGCCCCCGCGCATTCCCAGCAGGCGGCTGTAGGCGAACTCCAGCCCGGCGGGGCTGGCGCGGGGGTCCAGCAGGCCCTCCACCAGCTTGGCATACGCTTCAATCAAAAACGTCGCCGCGTCTCTTGACATTTCTTCGGCTTCCGGCACAATAAATAATCTCCCGCTGTCATTGTCGGCGGCAAGGGACATTCATTTCACGACAATTCTACCGGATTGGCAGAGTCTATCTCAGAGCAGCCGCGCCACCACTTCATCCCACCGCTGCGCGTCAAACCGTAGCTGCCACGCGAACGGCTTGCCCTTGCGGTCGTAGTACACCGCCATCGCCGCCTGTGCGACGCGCTTCGGGTCCGTCGCCAGCAGCTCACTTGCCAGCAGAGCATCATACACATACGCGACCGCGTGCCGCCTGGTCATCTTCCAGGCACGGCCCCCCGCCCCCGTCGTTTCTGCGATCACCCGCACCGGCGCGGGAACCGGAGGCTTTGGTTTGGCATTGGGCTTGGCAGCGGGCTTGATAACGGGCTTTACAGCAGCGGCGGTCTTGGCAGGCAGGGTGGGGGGCGTCTTTCTCATCAGCAGGGTCCTCTTGTCTTAATTCACTTGTCTCACTAAACTTGGTGTCGCCGCTATTATAGCAAACAAATGTTTGCTCTGTCAACGTCCCCCCATTCTTATTTTTGGCTTATTTTCAATTACTCGCGTGCGCCCGGCAAACCAAGATAGCTTCGTATCCAGGGTTCGTCGGGGGCGATGACGCTGCCCGCGACCAAATCGGAAATCAAGCGCCCCGCCGTCGCCAGCCGCCCTTCGTCCACCGTGCCTAGCGTCAGCTTTGGAACCGGCGTCCCCGGCGCGAAATTATAGGCCGTCAGCGGCGCGAACAACTGCGCCCGCAGCACCGTTTCCTCCAAATCCCGCTGCACTTTATGCAGGTAAAAGCCCAGCACGTCCCGGTGAACGCTCCCCAGCGCATACGACGCCTGCCCGCCTGTGTTATCGCTTGTCAGTGTCTGCCCTAGAATGCTTTTGGCGATTGCCCGGTCCAGATACTCCACCGCCTCCGCAAACCCCGCCGCCTGCGGGCGGGATGTCTCCAATAAACCCAGTTTCATATCCGAGGGGATCACCAGCGCACTCTCGTTATGCACCTGCGAGACCAGCCGCAAAAGCTCCCGCTGCTGCTCGGTCCCGTACCCCCGCGCCGGGTCATACGTCCCTGTCACCGTCGGCATCCCGAACTTTTCCAGGTACTTCGCCCACCACCCCAGCATCTGCTGCTTGACCCGCCACGGGCCATACGCCGCCCGCAGGTCGCTTTCGCCCCCCGGAGCGCCCAGCCGGGCGGCATACGAATAGCGCAGGAACTTGTTCGCCGGGTAAGTCGTCCCGTCCCACGCCCGCAGCCCTGTCACCGTGCCAAACGTATCTGCTTCAAACGCGAACCCCGCCGGGTTTTTCGGCTTCAGCGCGGCCAGCCCGATTTTCCCCGCGTGCGGCCCCGTCCCGATACGCTGGTAGACGATCTCCAGCAGCGACACCCCCGCCGCCAGCGCGTCCAGCAAATCCGACAGCGCCTCGGTCACGCTTCCCTGCATTCCGTCCAGCGCGTCCCGCACAAACCCCGCCGCCGCCCGCGCCTCCTCCGTCTCATCCGCCGCGTGAACCGTCCACCCCTGCGACAGCACCGCGTACTTTTTGGTCGTCAAACACGCCTTCACCTGCGGGTCCCGCAGCATCCGCCGGTACGTTTCCGGCCCCACCATGCCCGCGTCCCCCTCGCCCCAGCCTTCATTCCCCCAGGTCAGCGGCAGGGCCGCCCCCAGCATCCCCACGCCCTCAGTCGGCACGCTTTCCCCCAGCGGCGGGGGCTTGCGTGTCCAAAACGGCAGTGTCAGTTTCATTGTCGTTTTGTCCTTTCGTCAGGCGGCTACAGCCGCACCGCCAGCACATATACATCCGTCGTCTCCGCACTCAAAATATGCGTCGACACCGAACGGCTCCCCGGCCCATGCCCGCCCCAGCTTTCCAAAGTCCGTCCCAGACGGCACAGGTAAACGTGCCCCACCGTCCGAAACCGATTAGGCCGAATGAACGCAATCCGCGTCAGCCCATCCTGCAAGCGGCACGCCGCCCACGTACTGCGCTTCAAGCCATGCGCCGCGCACCAGTCGTTCTGCACCACCGACCCATCCGGCAAAATCGTTCGCCCTTCCGTCGCCACCGCCACCGCCGCCCGCACCCAGCCCGAGCAGTCAATCGCCGTGTAATCCGGCGGAACCGCCTCCAAATTGCCCGCTTTTGCGCCCAGCGCATAGCCGACCCCGTGCGCCTGACAGCTCGCCAGATACCGCCGCAGCCGCTCCGGGTCCAGCGCCACGCTGTACCACGGATACCCCTCTGTCGGCGGCAGCAGCCCCGCCGCCTCTTTTTCTAACATCAGCGTCATCGTCTTTCTCCTTTCGTCGCTTAATCGCACACCGCTACCACCAGCAGCGGCGTTTCCCCCAGGCGGAACGTCTGCGTTTTGCGGACCGTCCACAGCCGCCCGTCCCGCGTAAAAATGTCCCCAACCAGCGGCGGGTCGGCGTCCGCCGCGTCCCCATAAAACAGCAGGCCGGGCCGCAGCAGCCCCACCGCTTCATTTGCGTCGAAATACACCGACGCCGCCGAAAGGTCCAGCGGCGCGAACACGCCCCGCCGGTCCCGGCTTACTCCCGCCCGCTCGGTCGTCACCGTCTCCCCAAACCGCCCAAAGCCCGCCGTCACCCGCGCCTGCCGCCGCCGTCCCTCACCCGCTAAAGCAGTCATTATGCTGTCCCTCCCCGCGCCAAAACTCGCCCGTTGAAGCCAGCAGGAGAGGGGTCTGCCCCGTGCCGTCCGACGCCCGCACCCACGGCCCCAATCGCCGCATCCCCTGCGCCGCCAGCCGTGCCCCCATCTGTGCCGGTCCCTCCGTGCGCGACGCCGTCACTGTCAGCGGCCCGAGATGAAAGTCATCTGCCGCCCCCGGCTCCGAGGCCTGCCGCCGCAGCCACTCCCCCGCCAGCACCTCCGCCACCCCCAGCGCCAGCGTCGCCCGCAGCCCGGCGTCTGCCGCTGACATCGCCAGCGCCTCCGGGTCCAGCGCGTATTCCAGCACCGGCTGCCCCTCCAAAATCAGCGCGTCCCAGTCCGCATCCTCCGATGTGTCCCCGACATCCACCCCGCACAGCCGCTTCAGCGCCTCCCGTGTCACCAGCAACGCCATCTTTCCACTCCTTCTCAGTCTTTCTCAGTCTTTCTTAGTCTTTCTCAGTCTTCAGCCCGGCAGGGCGTCCGCTTTTAATGCCGGGGGTTTTACACCCCCGGCTCCTGCTTTTTCCTCATCCTTCCTTTAAGAAGGACCCCAGCGAAGCGGGGAAGGTAGGTCTCCGACTCCCCCAGAATTGGGGGCGGGGGGGTCCTACCCCACCTGCGCCCCGTAAGCCGCCCGCCAGTCCCCAAAGCCCACGTTGTACCGGGCGCGAACCCCGTACAAATACTGATCCCGCAGGAACCCGTTCTCCGAGCTGCCTTCCAACGCGCTGAACTCAAACTCCTTTCGCATCTGCAAGACCACCGCCCGCACCAGACGCCGCGTGTCCAGCAGAAACCAGTCCGACGGCGACGGCAGAAACGGCGTCGGCAGCAGCGTCAGCATCCCCCGCAGCGGGTTGGCCGATAAATCCTGCGCCGCCTGCGTCACCGGGTCCGGCGAATACGCCGAGTTCAGAAGCTGCGACGCTTCCCAGTACAGCTCCGGCGGAACTACCAGCACGCTCGGCATCACCCCCGCCGGACGCCCCGTGTCATCCGTGAACCGCATCATCACCGTAATCGCTTCCTGCAAAGACGCCGCGCTCAGCGCCCCGCTCCCGGCATTGCTCTGATTGCGCCCCTGCGCGTGCGTCCCGAAAAACGGGACCCCGTCATAGCCCTGCGCCGTGAACCCCGTTCCCAGCAGGCCAAACACAATCGCGTCCAGATGCTGACGTGCCACCCGCGCCATTTGACGCACCCGCAGCGCGATCTGCCCGTACTGATCGTCTTCCAGCGCCGTTCGGTCCACGCTGATCGTGCTTTCCCAGGTCCGGTTCTGAATGGCATACTGATACGCCTTCACCTCGCCCGGCTGCCGCTCATCCACGAACTCACGCACCCCCGGCAGTGCCCCCAGCCACGCATAGCTTTCCGTGTCGTGCGTGGACGGAACCGTCGTCGCCACCCGGTCCCACTGCGCCGCCGTCTCGCCGAACGTCTGGAAAAACGCCGTCTTCAGCCCCGCCGTCAGCAGCGCGGGAATATCCGATTTCACCAGTGTCATTTGGTCACCCCTTTCATTTCCGTCAAAATGTCGTTCACCTTCTCTTCAATCGCGTCGATCTGCGCCTGCCGCTGCGGCGTCTTCCAGATCGCCTTTGCCAGCGCCGCCAGCAGGTGCAGACCCACCCCCAGCGCCACCAAATCCTGCGGATCAATGTGCATTCTGTTTCTCCTTCTGCGCCCGCTCTTCCCGCACCCGCACGGCCACTTCCGCCGGACAAACCCCCAGTTGCTTTAGGAACGTATGTTCGCTGTGTGTGAACCCGTCTTCCGCGTCTTCCTCCACCAGGGGCACGCGCTCGCCGAACATCACCCCCGGCGGCTGCCGCTCCAGAAACCGCCAGAACACGTCTGCCACCGGCTCCGGCCCCTCCGCCAGCGTCACCATCGCCGCGCTTCCGACACTGAGCAGCGCCCGCGCCAGCCCTTCCGATGCCGGGACCAGCCGCCCCTGCGCCTTCAGAACCTCAATTTGCGCCTCTACCTCCCGCCGCGAAAGCTCCGCCCGCAGGCGGGCAATCTCCGCGTTGACAGCGTCTTCCCCGCCACTCATCAAAGTCGCCGACGCCACACGCGGCTTCAAAACCAGCGACACCTCCGACAGCGTCAGCGGCTCCCGCGTCAGCCCCACCGACAGACGCGCCGCCCCCCGCCGCCGCAGAAACCCCGCCAAATCCGCCGGAAACACCAGCGTCCCCAGCAGCGCCCCGCCTTCGCGCCACACCCGGCGCACCTGCCCCAGCGGGTCCAGCGGCGAATCGACATGTTCCACCTTCACCGGAACCCCGGCTTCCGGGAACCGCGCCGCAATCCCGTCCAGATCAGCCTCCGTCACCCGCAGCCCTTTGTCCGGGTAGTTTCCTGCTTCCAGCAGCCGTGCCGGACGCTCTTCGGTCACTTCGCCCGCGCCGAACGTCACCAGCGCAGACGCTTCCAGGAACATCTGTTCGCTGTTTGTTTGTTCCATCGTCAGCTCACCTTTCCGTCAATCCGCACGCAGACGTGCCCCGCATCGGGAACACCCGCCACGATGCCTGCCGCCAGCACAGTTCCCGTCGCGGCTGTGGAGACCGTCGCATCATCCACCACAAACACCGCTTTGCCCATGTCTGTCGGCGACGCAGCCACTTTGGCGTAAGTGAAAACTCCTGTCTTCAGCACGCGCACCGTCCGTGCCCCCGCCGCCCCGCTTCGATTGTCGCCTTCCTCATAAGCCACCCCCACGAATGTCAGCCCCGCCGCATCCGCCGCCGGAACCGCATAGCCCGACGCGGCGACTGCCACCAGACCGCCCTTGAAAATGTGCCCGCCCGCCGCGACCGGGTACGCAATCAGCGCCCCGTCCCGCCGCCGGGCGTCGTACCCCTGTGTCAAAGCCGTCATTTGATCCGTCCTTTCTTTGCTTCCTCCCGATTTCTATCTGCGAGATGCCCTGGCCGGGAATGCAGGAGGAGCATTTGGATTGGGTATCCACTCCCGGCCAGGAACAAAAATAGTATACATTTGTTTCTTCACCTGTGTCAAGCATTTTAGTTATATTTTGTCTACTTATTTTCCAGACACAAAAAAGCCCTGCACGGCAGCACCGCGCAGGGTCAACAAACACTCGTCCCGTTTCAGCACGGACTGTTATTTTGTCACTCACCAGAAGTGTGATTCAAAAGCTGGCGGCCATGATACAGCGCCACCGCCTGCACCCGGTAATCATCACTCTTCGGGTCCACCCGGTACAGCGAAACACGCACACTCTGCTCCGGGTAGTCATACGAGAGCATCAGCGTGTGGGGGTCCTTCGAGCGAATAACACGCCCCAAGCCTCCCGCCACCTGCTGCAGATCGTACAGCGGCATCGACAGCATAATCTGTCCGTACAAATCTCGGGCATCGCCGCTTCGCAGACCCGTCGCTTGATTCGTCAGTGCCGCCTGTTTGGCAGGCGGGGCCGGGGAGTCTTTGCTCAGTCCGAGCAGCATCCACGCCCCGGCCCCCAGCAGAGCGACCAGCGAAAAGCTGCCTAGAAATGCCAGCCCAAATGTGGAAATCGCCGACAGCGGAGAAGAGCGCACCCGGCGAACACGGCGCGAATAAGCACGCGAAGGCCGGGAGGGCCTCCGTGAGGCGGGGGGCGGAGGGCCGACAGCGGGCCTGGGCGCAGGCGAAGTTATTGGCGACAGCAGCACCGCACTAAACGCTTGTGTCCGGTTGGCAGGGTCCTGAAACCGCGTGCGAAATAAATGCCCGCAGTCCGGGCATTCGGGCACCTGAAGGCCAACGACTTTGCTGCACTGCGGGCAGCGTTTCGCGCTGATCGCCGTCGGGTTTTCTCCGTTCTGCTCATTCCATTCTGTCATTGTTTTTATCCTGAGAGTCATGATACCCAAAAAACAAGACGAACAAAAAACGCCGCAGGCTCCTTCAAGTCAGGAACCTGCGGCGTTAGCCATATTCGTTTTTCGTGCTACATTTTTTAGGGATCGGCGCTTACCGCGACCGCCGACCAGCCGGAGTAAGGGCCGTAATTGTGGTAGGCAAATCCTCCCAGAGCATCCATATTCCACAGCGAGGCTGTACCACTTGCGGCATGAGTCCACAAAATATGTGGTACGCCATCCGCCCCCACGGCATCGGCCTGTGCCATCCAGCCGGAGTACGGGCCGTAGGTCTTCTGCGTGAATGTCTGCCCGGACAAGTCCCACAGCGACAGCAGACCAATCGGCTGCGTCCAGAGAATGTAGCTCTCACTGTTCGGCGCAGTTGCCAGTGCGCCTGCACGCCAGCCAGTGTACGGACCAAACTCCGTGTGATCAAATCCATAGGTGTTCGGGTTGACATTCCAAACAGACAACTGCCCATCTGGGGCATGGTTCCAGGTGATCCGCACACTTCCGTCCGGGCCGGAGGCCAGCCCCGCCACGCTCCAGCCGGGATAGGGGCCATAGTTGACAATGGCCTGCCGCTCTCCGGCTGCACTCAGCCGCCACAGCGACATCTGCCCATCCGGGGCATGCGTCCAGACAACCCACTGCCCGCCGTCTGGGTCCGCGCTGATCATCCGTGCTGTCCAGCCCGCGTAGGGGCCGAAGTTTTGGTAAACAAAATTGCCCTGCGCGTTCAGATTCCAGAGCGATATTGTGCCATCAGTGCGGCGCCACAGCAGATGGGAAATTCCCTCTTTTCCCGTTGTCATTGCCGCCGCCGTCCAGCCAGTATAAGGGCCATAGTCGTAATGTTGGAAGCTGCCGTCAGGCTGCACTGTCCACACGCTCGCCGCTCCATCGGTCTGTGTCCACAGAATATGGGATAGCGCAGGCGGCGCAGCCGACGCAACCACGGGCGGCGGCACGACCACGGGCGGCGGCACGACCACGGGCGGCGGCACGACCACGGGCGGCGGCACGACCACGGGCGGCGGCACGACCACGGGCGGCGGCACGACCACGGGCGGCGGCACGACCACGGGCGGCGGCACGACCACGGGCGGCGGCACGACCACGGGCGGCGGCACGACCACGGGCGGCGGCACGACCACGGGCGGCGGCACAACAACCGGAGGCGGCACAACAACCGGAGGCGGCACAACAACCGGAGGCGGCACAACCACGGGTGCGGGCGGCGCATCCAGCGAGAACACAGTGCCTGCCCCGGCAGAGCCACCGTTGTAAGCCGCTCCATACAGCCGACCGGCAGAACCGACCCGCAGCGCCCCCACCGGCAGGCTTCCTTCCACATTTCCCGAGAACGCCCCCAGCACCGCAAAGCTCGTTCCGTCCCCCGCCACCGAATAGGCCGTTCCGCTGCCCAAAGGCCCACCCGAGAAAGCCGTCCCGTACAGACGCCCATCCGCCCCAAATCGTGGGGCAGCAAACGGCTCGCTTCCGTCCGTGTCCGCCTCAAACGAATACAGTGTCACAAACCCGGAACCGTCCGTCGCCAGACGAAACAGCGTCCCATCCCCCAAATCCCCCCCGCTAACCGTCGCGCCGTATAAAAGACCATCCCCACCCACCGTCAGACCCGCCGCCGGAGATGCCCCGTCTTCCACCCCCGCGAAATCGTACAGCGTGGTAAAGCCCGACCCATCCGGGGACAGCCGAAACACCGTGCCCGAGGCCGACGCGCCGCCCAGAAATGTCGTGCCGTACAGCGCCCCCCCAGAAACCGTCAGCGCCGACAGCGGCTCCCCGCCGTCTGCATCCCCCGTGAAAGTGTGCAGCACCGCAAACCCGGTTCCGTCCGGGTGCATCCGAAACAGCGTGCCGTCTCCCACCGAATCGCCGCCTCCGGCGACCCCGTACAGGTAGCCGTCACCGCCCGGTACCACCCCCGCCGGGCAGAACCCGCCGTCCACCCCCCCGTCGAAAGTATGCAGCACCGCAAAGCCCGACCCATCCGGGTGAAGCCGGAACACCGCGCCCGCGTCGTCCGGGCCGTCCGCACTCGTGATCCCATACAGCCAGCCATCCCCGCCCGGCGTCAGCGTCCCCAGTGGACCGCTTCCCTCCGTATTCGGGTCCAGTGAGTGCAGCACGGCAAACTGCGTGCCATCCGCCCGCAGACGGTAAATTGTGCCGCCTCCGAGCGCCCCGCCAGCGCTTGCCGTGCCGTAGAAATAGCCGTCCCCGCCCTCCATTAGGCCGCCCAGCGGCAGTGCCCCATCGGCATTGGCACCCGTCCCATCCAGCCCGCTGAACGAATAGGCTGTCACCGGCACAGGGGCATCCGCCCTCGCCTGCCCGCCCAGCATCGCTAGGGTGGCTGCAACTACTGATACGCGTAAGTAACTCATGCCCGTCTTATTGGCAGGAGTCCCCACAAAAATCAGCAAACCAGCCCAGCCGCCAGCCAAATCAGCCGTAAACCAGCAGGAATACGGGGGCTTAACCTCCTCCCGCAATGAACAACAGATCGTCAGGCCACCGCTCTTTGCCAACGCGAAATGCGCTGTTAAATGTCAGTTAAATGTCAGTTAAATGGGCGAAAGCCAAAAAAGGCCGCTGCGTCAAACGCAGCGGCTTTTTGCAGAGTATCTATTTTTTGCCGGTGTAGGCCACGCGCCAGATGGAATTGGAGCCGTCGTCGCTCACCAGCAGCGAGCCGTCACGGGCCGTCGTCACGCCCACCGGGCGGCCCCAGACATCGCCCGAGGGGGTCACAAAACCTGTCAGGAAGTCCATATATTCGCCCGTCGCCACGCCGCCCTTCTGCGGAACCATGATCACTTTATAGCCCGTGCGACCCGACCGGTTCCACGAGCCATGCTCGCAGGCGAAAATCTGGTCCCGGTACGCCGCCGGGAACTGCGTGCCCTCGTAGAATGTCAGGCACAAACTCGCCGAATGCGATTGCAGCAGCACATCCGGCACCGTCACCCGCCCCGCCAGCTCCGGGTGCGAATCCGGCCCGTTCGCGTACTTCGGGTCCTGATGACTGCCCATGTAATACCAGGGCCAGCCGTAAAAGCCGCCGTCTTTCACCCGCGTCACATAATCAGGAACCAGATGGTCGCCCAGCGTATCCCGCTCATTCACTGAGGTCCACAGCGCCCCCGTCTTCGGCTGAACTGCGATGCCGACCGGGTTGCGAATGCCCGACGCATAAATCCGAAAGCCATTCCCCTTCGGGTCCAGAACCCCCTCCGGGCTGTACTGCAAAATGTTTGCCCGGTGAAACTCATCATCGTTGTCATCATGGTTCGAGCGCGAGCCAACCGACACAAACATTTTGCTGCCGTCCAGCGAAAACGCGAGGTCGCGGGTCCAGTGCCCGCCCCCGCGCAGCCGCCCGCCGCCCGAAATATCCGGGACCACCACCTGCACCGCGTCTGTCGCCTTCAAGTCGCCATTATGATACGGGAACCGGACCACGGAGTCCGTGTTTGCCACGTAGACCCACTTTGGGTTGGCCCCCAGCGGATAAAACGCAATCCCAAACGGCTGCTTCAGCCCGTCCGCAAAGATCGACGTCGTTTCCGGGTGTGCCGCGCCGCCGCTCGCCCGCAGAATTTTGATCCGGTTCGCGCCCGACTCGGCCACGAAAATATCGCCATTGGGAGCCGTCACCAGCTTGCGCGGGTTGTTCAGGTCCGAGGCAAACTGCGTCACCGTAAATCCGGGCGGGGCCACCGGCAGCGCCCCGTCGGGCCGCCCGACCATGTGAGCGCCATTGTCCACCGACGTCGTCGTAAACGGCTTCGGCAGGTCTGTCACGCTGAGCTTGCGCCGCACCCCCGGCGCGTCCGTCTGCCAGTCCCCCATCGCCGCCTCCCCGGTTAGCAGTGTTGCCGTCCCTGCCGGAGCCGGGGCGGGCCGCACCGCCTGTACCGGGGCCGGTTTGGGGTGCGAAAACAAGTAAGAGCCGCCGAGCGCCAGCGCGGCAGGCAAAAGCAAAAGTGATTTCATACCGTTCAAAACGCCATTTTCCCGCATTCGGTTCCCTCGGGAACATTACTTCTGCCCCTCTCGTCCTAAAAGCAGCAAGATACTCAAGCGCCCCCGGAAAGGCAAGACTTCCATGACACGCCCCTCAAAACTGACTACCCTCGGACTGCTGGCAACCCTCGCGGTTTCGGCCATGACCCCGGCCCTCGCCGACCGGGCCAGCGATCAAAAAAATAAAAACAATGCCCGCAATCTGGCAATCGCCGGAGCCGCCATTGCCGGGTACGGCCTGTTCAGCCACAACAATACGGTTGCCCTGCTGGGAGCCGCCGGAGCGGGCCTCGCTGGCAGCCAATACGAAAAGGACCGCAAGAACCAGTCCCAGGACAGCAATCACCGGTATTACTACCGCAACGGCTATCAGTACGATAATCGTAATGATAATCGCAGCGACAACCGTTACAACGACAACCGTTACAACGACAACCGGTACAATGATAACCGCAGCGATAATCGCTACAGCGATAACCAGTATTACAACAACCGGAACAACGGCTGGACCGACAACCGCGACCAGAACTGGAACCGCGACCAGAACTGGAACAATAACTCCAATCAGACGTGGCAGAACGGAAGCCGCACTGGCTGGCATCGCTGAGTTCGCCAACGCTGTTTTCGCCAAAAATGCAGGGCGGGGGACACCCCGCCCTGTTTTCATGGCAAAGGCAGCCCACGCAGGATTTTCTGCGCCTCATCAAGAACTAGCCCGATGAGGTATTGCAATGATTGCTTTCCGCTGCTTGCTCTGCGCCCTTCTCTGCCTGCTCCCCGCCGCCTTCGCCCGCGCCGACACCCCGCCGGACCTCCTCACGCCAGACGGCTGGCTTCTGGCGACGCCGCACCCGGAAGATGCCGCCCTGACCACTGCCGCCGAGGGCACGCTCCGCGTGACTGTCCGCAAGCCATCCACGCCCTTTTACACCATTCAGCTTGTGCGCGGCCTGCCCGCCAACATCCCCGCCGGGCACCGGGTCAGCCTCCATTTCCGCGCCCGATCCGCCACGGCCAACCCCCTGCGCGTCGCGCTTGAAAAAAATGCCGCGCCCTACACCGCCATAGCCGACCTCACACTTTTGCTCACCCCGCAGTGGCAGGAAAAAACCATTGTTGGCCCCACGCCCGGCTACGGCCCCGGCGGCCTCAGCGCCCATTTTCAAATGGGGCAGCAGGCCGGAACCGTGGAGCTGGCCGACATCACTGCCACCGACCTCGGCCCCGACCCGGCCCAAGCCGCCGCCCGCGCCGCACTTGCGCCCGCGAGAGTTCAGGCCCGCATTGAAAAATATCGCAAAGGCACGCTGACAGTGCAGGTCACAGACGCAAACGGCAGGCCCCTTCCCGAGGCCAGAATTACGCTCACGCAAACCCGGTCGGCATTTCTATTTGGCTCCAATATCTTCGGCCTCAGCCCCGCCGACACGTCCGCCGCTCAGACCGCCTACCAGACCCGGTTCACCGCCCTGTTCAATTATGCCACGCTGCCCTTCTACTGGGGCGCGTTTGAGCCGACCCAGGGCAAGCCCGACTACGCCCGCCTGCAAGCGATGGCCCACTGGTGCGCCGCCCACGGTGTCACCCCGAAAGGTCACCCGCTGGTCTGGCATCAAGTCTGGCCGTCGTGGGCACCGAGCGCCCCCGACGCCGCCATTCCCCTGCTCCATGCCCGAGTCGCCGACCTTGTGCCGCGCTTTTCGGACACCATCCATTACTGGGATGTGGTCAATGAAGCCAGCTCCGGCGCTCCGGGGCAAACCCCGCCCAACGGCGAAAGCCGCTGGGTCGTTGAAGGCGGCGCGGTCTCCGTCGTTGAAACCGCCCTGGGCTGGGCACGCGCCGCCGGGAAAGGCCATGGCGAAACGTTCCTGTATAATGACTACGACACGGGGGAAGCCAACTTGGCCCTGCTGGGCCAAATGCAAAAAGACGGCAAGCTGCCTGATGCCATTGGCATTCAGTCCCATATGCACAGCGGCGTTTGGCCGCTGGAAAAAGTCTGGAGCGTCTGCGAAGCGTTCTCCCGCTTCGGCAAGCCCATCCACTTCACCGAAACCACCATTCTCAGCGGCCCACGCCGCGACGGCACTGACCTGAACGGCCCCGCCGCGACCGACTGGAACACGACCCCTGAAGGCGAAGCCGCGCAGGCCGCCTCTGTCACGCAGTTCTACACCGTCCTGTTCAGCCATCCGAAGGTGCAGGCAATTACCTGGTGGGACCTCAGCGACAAAGACGCCTGGGGCGGCGCTCCGGCGGGCCTCCTGCGCCGCGACATGACCCCCAAGCCCGCGTACACGGCGCTGATGGCGCTCATTCACGGCCAATGGTGGACCCGCGCCGCAGGCAAGAGCGATATAAAAGGCCGCTTCACCCGCCGCGTCTTTTACGGTGACTACACCGTCAGTGTCACCGACCACACGGGCCGCACCCACACACAAACCGTAACTTTTCCCGAAGCCGCCCCGCCGCGCACCGTCACCCTTCACCTGCCGAGCTAAGGTCCCTACAGCGTCACCACGCAAATCTGATTGCTCTGTCCCATACCGTCCGCCAGACGGCGCAGGAACGCCACCCGCCCCCCGTCCGGCGAAAATACGCAGGCCAGCGCCATCGGCGCCTCGGCAGCGTCTGAACGCCGCGTCTGCCGCACCGAACGCCCGGTCCACACGTTCACCGTGAACACACTGTTATCGGCCACATAAGCAATGCGCTCCCCCGCCAGGTCCCACGTAAACGCCGACGCCACTGACCACGGGCCACTCGTCACCTGACGAAGCGAACTGCCATCGGGCGATACTGTCCAAATCTGCGCCCTGCCTGCCGCGTCCCGCCGCAGGAACGCAATCTGCGCCCCGTCCGGCGACGCCCGCAGCCAGTGACGCGGCCCCGAAATGCCGGGATACTCCGAGTCCTGCGTGAACGTCACCCGCCGCTGATTGGGGACAAGCTGCCTCACGTCTTCGGGCAAATCGCAAACGAACACTTCCCAGAACCGCCGCCCGCCCGCGCCCGTCACCTGCCCCTGAAACGCCAGCGCCCGCGTGCCCACCCACCCGTCTTCCAGCGCCTGCCCAATCTCGTCCGAGCCGGGCCGGGGACTGCTGACGGTGCGTGTCACCTGCACCGAATAATACGTCCCGTCGTGACTGCGCGGGTGCGTCTTTGGCACGCGCACCGCGCCCGGCACGGCCACGGCGACATTGCGCTGCCCGCTGTCCGCCAGCGCATCGTTGTAGGTAAACGATACCCGCTCCCCATGGGGGCTGAACACATGGACATGAGAGCCGCCCCGGAGCGCCCCCGGCGTCCCCGGCGGCGTCAAATCGCGGGCCTCCAGGTTCACCGCTTCGCCCGGACGGTCCAAAGCGACAATCACTCCCTGCCGGTGCGACGGCGCGTATTCCCAGTCTGGCGTCGGGTTCTCCGGCCCCAGAATAAAGACCACTTCTTCTTTGCGCGGGTGGAACGTCGCCACGCCGCAGTGTGCCCCCCGCCGCGACTCGTACACCGTTCGGACTTCCCCGGTGTCCGCATGAACCACTGCAATCCGCGTGCCGTCAAACACCGCCCCTTCGGCGTCCGAGCGCGTGTCATACACCAGCCACTGCCCCTCGGGGGACCAGACGTTGCAGTTGGTCAAAATCCGCCCGCCCGGCCCCTGCGTAAGCTGCCGCTCTGTGCCAAACTCTGTCAAGGCCGCGCCGCCGGTGTCACCGTCACGTTTTGGATACTTGCCTGCGTCAGCGTGTCGTTTTTGTGGCTCGTGACGCACAGCCCGACCAGCACGTTCGGCCCCATCGTGATCGTCGCCCGCCCCCGCTCGGTCCATGCCTTGCCGTCCGGCGAAATCCAGCCCACGAACACATTGCCCGTCCGCGTCAGTTTCACCCAGTAGGGAGCCGGGGACGGCGTCTGCTCCGAGGTCTGCGTCTCGCCGTCCGTGCCCGCCCGCCACTGAAACTCCGCGCCTTTGTCCGGCGTCAGCACAATGTCGGCAAACTTCGCGCCCGGCGCGTCGCTGTCCCGCATCATCACGCCCACTTTGGTCCACATATCCTGGCGCTCATATGACACCACCTGCGCGGCAATCTGTCCATCTCCCGCCAGCGGCTGAGACGTGAAGCGAAATGAATCGGCTTTGCCGAACATATCTTCGCCCGACGCTGTGATTTGAAATACTCCCATTTCCTCGTCATGAATCGTCTTACCCGGCACGCCCACCGCGCCAATGTCTGCGCTCCGCCAGGGGTCAGAGGGTACGTGGATTCCGAGCCAAACTCCTTTAGGCAGCGGCCTCGTTTTGGCAGGTTTCTTCGGCGCAGGCGGCTTGGGTTTCGCATACGCAGGGCTGTTCACGCAAGGCAGGGACAAAGCCGCGCCAACGAGAAGCAATGGCAGCAAGCAGATTGGTTTCATAGAGGCATTGTAACACGGGGCGGGTGGGGCGTCAAGAGAAGGCAAATGGCAAAAAAGCCACGGGTTGAAACCCGAGGCTGGCAAAACCCACCGTGCCGGGCACGTAAAACCATTGGTGCGGCGGCTGTCTTGTTCTTCTCTTGTGTCCCCTGGACACTGGGCACTTCCGAGCCTCGGGTTTCAACCCGTGGCTTCCTGGCGGGCCTAACTGTGTTTGCAGCGGGTACACTCCCTCCATGACACGCCCCGCGCCAATTCTTCTCGCCCTCGGCTTCCTGCCGCTTTGGGCACACGCCGCCCCGGTCCCGCTGACGCTGCCCTCTGCCACGCCCGCTCCGGGGGCGTTCGACGCCCACATCCGCACCGCCGCAAGCGCCGTCCGGGCGCACCTGCCGCAAATCGCCGCCACGGAATATCAAGCCGCCCTGCGCCTGCGGCCCGCCGATGCTGATGCTCACTACGCCCTCGGCGGCGCGTGGGAGCTGCTGAAACGCCCCGCCGACGCCGAGCGGGAATATCGCCGCACCATTCAGCTCAACCCCGCCCACGCCGCCGCGCACAGCGCCCTGGCGGGCCTTTTGGACGACCGGGGCCAGATTGCCGCCGCCCTCGCTCAGAGCGGGCAGGCGCTGACGCTTGAGCCGAATAATGCCCCGCTCCACTGCAATCAGGCCGACCTGCTCGCCGAGGCCAAACGCTACCGCGAAGCCCGCCGCGAATACGAAACCGCCCTGCGCCTCAGTCCCAGCCTCACCCAAGCCAAACAGGGCCTCGCCGCGCTTCCTGCTGCCCCCGCTTTGAAGGCGAACAAACCAGACACCCACCAGCGCGGCAGCGGCACAGCCGCAGGCTTCGTCCTAAACCCGTAGGGGCGCTGCTTGCTGCGCCCTCCTTATCCGGTTTGTATTTGTCCGGCTCCCCCAGTATTGGGGGCGGGGGGGGCCTACGCCCGCACCTGAAGCCGCTCCACCAAATCATTGGAACACAGCCCCACACCCGGCACATACTGCACCCGCGAGTCGTCGCACTGACGCACCCAGTCCACCAGCGGCGACTCGTCCAGCAGGTGCAGCGCCTTCCGGGCATCGCCCGCCCGCACCAGACCTTCCCGCGCCGCCCGGTCACACAGCGCCCGCACATCCGCAGGAACAGGCGGCAGCGCGGACACCGGCGGCAGGGCAAATAGACTCCCCGCTTCGGCCTCGGCCCTGTCCAGCAGCCCCTGCGCGTCCGGGTCCTTGCGGCCCAGCGGCAGGGTCAGCACCGGCCCGCCCCAGTCGCCTTCGGCAGAAGAACCCAGGCACACCGCCGCCTGAAAGTCGCCCCGCGTCAGGCGGAACTCAGGCAGCAGCACCCCCGCCGCTGTCACCACCGGCTCCGCCCGGCGCGTCAAGCGCCAGCCGTCCGCCCCGCCGACCCCCGCCTGTCCCCGCGCCCGCCGCCGCAGGAAGTCTTTGTAGACCGCCGCCGCCGCTTCCAGCCGCCGTGCCAGTCGGGGTGGGGCGGATAGGCGCACGCGGGGCATTCCCAGCGCGGTCAGCGCCTCGGCAGTCAGCGTCAGCCGGAACGGCTTCGGGCCGAGCTTGGCGTCTACCCAGCCCGTCACCGAACGCTCGCCGTAGCCATGCAGCAGTAAAAGCAGGGCGCGGGACAAATTGGCCCCGTCCCCCGTCAGCGTCGCCGTCGTGCCGCCCCCGCCCACCGCGATTTTGACCCCCAGCGCCGCCCCCAGAGCGCGAACGTCAGCGGCCTCGGCGGACGATAAACAAATGCCGGAAAGTGACATCGCCGTCGCCCGCTTCAGCACCGTGTCCAGCGAATGAAAGTGATACAGCGCCGCCACCGTCTCCGGCGCAGGCCGTGCCCCCCGCCGCGTCAAGAGCTGATTTTCCTCGGCATCCAAACTCAGCAGCAAATCCCACTGATGCGGCGTCAGGCCAAACGGCTCCGCCAGCGCCTCATACACCGCCGCCCGCCGCGCTTCCGGCAGAAAGCCCCCGTGCTGCGCGTTCACAAACGCATACGTCTGTGCCCGAAGCTGCACCGGCTTTGTCAGCCCCGTTGCCCGCAGCCGCGCCGCCGCGTCTTTGCCCACACTCTGCGCGAACGTCGGCGTCTCATATCCATAAAACCGCCCCAGACACGCCACCACGCCCCGCGCCAGACGCGGATCGCCGAAAAAGTCCGTCATCGCCTGCGCGTCCAGGTCGCGCCGCCGCCGCCCGACCCCCAGATCAAACGTCCGCAGGGCCACTTCCAGCCGCGCCAGCATCTTCTTGTCTTTGCCAGTGGTCTTAATTTGATGCGGATACACCGACGCCGGAGCCTCGCCCGCCCCTTTGCGCGAGGTCTTCTTGAAGTCTTCTAACCGAAATGCCATGCGTCCTGTCCTTCTATCCTGCTTCGGCCTTTTCCACCGGCTTGCGCTTGCGGGCGGTCTTCACCTCGCTGGTGCCCCGCGAGACCAGCTCATACATCCGCGCCCGGCCCGGCTTGGGACGCAGCACCCGGCCCAGGCGCTGCACGTATTCGCGGGTCGTCGAGGACCCCGACACCACAATCGCCACATTGGCATCGGGCACGTCCACGCCTTCGTTCAGCACCCGCCCCGTGACCAGCTTGGAATACTGCTGCGCCCGAAACTTGTCCAGAATGTCCCGCCGCTCGTCGGCGTGCGTTTTATACGTGATCGCGGGCAGGCACAGCCGCCGGGACAGCTCCCCGACAATCGCGTTCCACTCGGAAAACACGATCACTTTGTCGTTGATATGCTCGGTCAGCAGCTCCTCCACCGCCTGTATCTTGCGCTCGGCGTTCATCGCCAGCATCCGCGCTTCCCGGTGCGAGCGCAGCGCCTGCCGGGCCGCCGGGTCATGCCCCGCGCTTCGGATCAGCGCCTCAAACAAGTTCGCCGCTCCCGTCAGCATCAGCCGGGTGCGGTTCGCGGCCAGATACCACGAAAACTCCGCCGTCAGCCGGTCATATTTGGCCTGCTCGTCGTCGGTCAAATCTACTGAGATACGCTTCACATCGTAGTCCGCGATGTGCTTGTCCCGCGCCAAAGTCGCGGGCTGACGCTCAAATACTGTCGGCCCGACCAGGCTTGCCAGGTCCAGATGCCGCCCGTCCGACCGCTCCAAAGTCGCCGACAGCCCCAATCTCAGCGGAGCCGGGGCGCGTTTGGCAATCGTGCGGTACGACCCCGACGGCAGATGATGGGCCTCGTCAAACACCAGCAGCCCGAAGCGGCTCAAATCGCGCCGGGGCATCGCCGCCGAATCGTAGGTAATCACCGTGAGGGGCCGCTCGCTCTTGAAGCCGCCCCCGATCATGCCCACCTGCGACTCGTCCAGCCCGAACTTGTCCCGAATCCCATCATGCCACTGATGCATCAAATCAATGGTCGGCACGACCACTAAAGTTGAAACTTGCGCTTCCTGCATCGCAAGCAAAGCCACCACCGTTTTGCCCGCCCCCGTCGGCAGCACCACCACGCCGCGCCCCGACGCTCGGCCCCACGCTTCCACCGCGCCGCTCTGATAGGGCCGCGCCGTCAGCGGCAGCGGCGGCAGCGCGAACGGCAGCCCGTATTCTTCCGCCACTGCTTCCCGCCACACATCGCCGTCTTCCAGCCCGTCTTCGCCCTCGCTATCTTCCAGCACGGCGGCAAACAAATCTAGTTCTTCGGTTTCCGTCAGCATCATAACTCCCATTGCCTGGCTCTAAAGAGCCAGTCTATTAGCAAGCAGAAAAAGTCACTCCGCGACTCCAGAGAAAACCACACATATGCGCTGCTACTCTGCTCCTGAGTCGCGGAGCGACTTTTCCATTTGCTAGTAGACCGGCACTTTCAGTGCCGGTTCCTCTCTCGCCGCCCACGCCGCTGCCCGCTTTGGGCCAACGCCCCACACCGACTGCGCCCGGCCAGACCGCGCTGCTTCGGCCAAATCTGCCGCCGTTTCGACGCCCAAATCCGCGTGCAGACGCCGCGCCAGCGCCGGGCCAACCCCCGGCATCGTCATCAGTGCCCCCATATACGGCGGCAGGTCCGCGCACAAATCGTTCCACGTCTCCATGCCCCCCGTCCGCGCCAGCTCCCGCAGACGGCTCTGAATACGCTCGCCCAAAACGCCTTTGCCATGCCGCAGCGGCGCGTCCGAGTTCCGCAGACGGGCGGCGATGTGCGGGTCCCGCCGCGCCAGCAGCGCCCGCGCCCCGCGCTCATAGGCCCGGACGCGATACGGATTGTCCTGCCGCTCCCGCAGCAGCGAGGCGATATTAAACAGCGTCGCCGCCATCTCGCGGTCCGTCGGCTCCTGCCGGAACAGGGTCAGTTGTGTCTGATTCATGGGGTAGTTTCTCGCTCTCAAGCCACTTCGGCTCACGACCGAACCGATGTTCTATTATACCCCAAACAGTGCCCCAATGTCTACAGAACTGACACTATTCTGCCCCGTCTCCCGCCACACTATCCCGGCGGCGCATCGCCCCAATCCGCCACTCCGCAAACCACAGCAGCCCCGCTGCCACCGGCAGCGTCTCCGCAATTCCAATCAAAAGCCGCGTCGCCATCACGCGCCAGTCATTTGTGCCGAACCCCCACGGCAGCCATTGAAACTGTGCCCACACGGCCAGCCCCGTCAGCCCCGTGGACAGCAGCGGAGCCGCCCCGCGCAGGCCCTTAGAAAACACGTTCCACGACGACAGCGCCGCCCCCACCGCAATCCCCAGCAGCCATAGGCACAGCGCGAACCCCTGCCCGACCGCCCACGCCGCCAGCGCGGGAAGCAGGCCATCGGTGAATGCTGAAAAGAGCGAGAACAGCAGCGCGGCGATGCCAAACATTCCCAGCGCCGCCAGTTGTCCCGCCGACTGCCCCAGCAGCTTGCCCCGGAAAATCTGCGCCGCCGACAGCGGCGTCAGCAGCAGAAAGCCCCAGATGCCCCGCTGCCGGTCGCGCATCAGCAGCGCCTCCCCTCGCGTCGGGGCCTGAAATGCTAAAAAATAGCATTCCGCCGCCAGCGTAAGCACGGCGAGATCAGCCCAGGGAGGGCTGCTGAACGAGCTAGGGAAAAAGTGAAAAGGGGATAGAAACGCCACAACCTTAATGACAAACGGATAGGTCAATCCAAGCAGCGACGCGATGCTAAAGAGGAAGGGAGCGCCTGCACGCCAATCTGCCCACCGCCCGGAGCGAGTCCCGGTTCGCATCTCATGCGTGAACAGCGGGTTATCCGTCCGGGACGTCACCCAGAACATCAGCCGCGCCGTGAGTTCTGTGTGCCGCTCAGCGACAGGGGATACTGTTCTTTTGCGCTCTGTGCGGAAGACGCTTTTTGGGGCGAGGGGTTTCACGCCCCCGGCCAGCACCACCCCCACAACGGCCAGACCCGCCACGCACTCCCAGAGCGGCGGCGGGGCAGCAGGATGCCAGGGCAAATGAGGAAGCAGCGCGGCCAGCGGAGGAAACAAACTAATCCAGGCCGCCACCGGGCTGAGTGCAGACAGCAAAGTCAGCGGCGCGGGGAGCGACAGGGCGAGAAGCGGCAAAAGAGACAGGACAAACAGCGCACTTTGAAGCGACGGCAGGCGGCGACTGAGCGACCAGGCCCAGAAAATTGTCGCCCCGCCCACCGCCAGAAGTTCGGCGCAGACCCTGCCGACCGCCGGGGCAAACGGCCACAAGCCGCCCAAAGCACAGGCCAGTAAAAACAGCACGCCCGCCGCAAAGAGTGACCGCCCCCCACGACCCAGCATCCGCCGCAGAGACAGGGGAGGGGACGCGAATGCCCGCCCAGACACCGTCACCAAACAGGACCCGCCGAGCAAAAGCAGCAGCCCCGCCGCCGCGCCATTTGTCCTCGAACCGCCGCCCACCAGCGAGGCCGTGTCGCCGCTTTCCACCCAGGCCGTCCACACCACGCCCACGCCCAGCAGCGCGGCCAGCCGCCCCGCCCAGCGGCGCAGGGTCCGCGCCCGAGTCATCAGCGGCAGGCGGGCCATCTCCTTCAAGTCCGACGCCGACAGCGCGGCGGCAGTTTCCAGCGCCGAAGCGACCCAGCCGGAAACCAGCAAAATCAGCACGAACGGCAGGGGGTAAACGCGAAAGTGAAACAGCGGCAGCGCCGTTCCCAAAAGCTGCGCTCCCAGGACCGGCCAGGCGAAGACAACTAATATCCGGCCCATCGGTCCCGGCAGGGACAATCCCAGCGCCGTCAGCAGGTGCGCCAGCCAGCCGCCCAGCGTGCCCAGCAGCGGCGAAATCGTCAGCGCGGCAAAGCCATACGACCAGACTGCCCCGCCCATGCCGCCCCCGCGTGCCGCCCGCCGCCCCGGCAGGCTTGCCGCCTTGCCCGCCGCCGTCTCCGGCGTCAGCGCCTCCCCGCCCCGCACCGGCAGCGCAAACGTCGGCGGCGCGAAGCAGGTCAGCGCAAACAGCAGAAGCAGAAACAGCACGTCGCGGCCCGTCAATACGCCAATCTGCGCCAGCAGGGCATAAATCGGCAGGCCCACGAGCGCCGTCAGAGCCGCCGTCCGTGCCGGACCCACCCCCATCGCCAGCGCCATCTCCGCAGGCCGCAGCGGTGTCAGCAGCAAACTCGGCAGCGTCCCCCGCCGCAATTCCTCGGCCAGCGCCACCCCCGCCGCCTGCCGCGCTGAAGTAATCAGCGTCGCATGCACAAATGTCAGCAGGCACAGCAGCGCAAACGGCAGCGAGACGCCAAAGGCCCCCAGCACTCCCGTCCCCATCGCCTGCGGAAAGGCCCGCGCCAGCGCCGCCGCCCCCAGCACCAGCGCCCCGAGAATGCCCACCGTCCATGCCAGCCGCCACCCGAGCCGAAACCGGCGCAGGTCCGCCAACCCCGCCTTGAACAAAAAGGGGTTGTCCCGCAGCCACGCCGCCGGGTTCGGCCCGCCGAGGCCGAGGTCAGACACAATCTGCCCGCCCATCCAGCGCGTCCGCCGCAGCCACCGCGCAGGCCGATGTTTGATTTGTTGGAGTGTCAACACGGGAAACGAAGCAAACCTTCCAGGTTCGTCTTCTGTCCGCGCAGGCGGACATTTGCTTTCTAAGAATGTATTTCAAAACGCAGGTCTAAAAAAGAGCCTGCGATGAGCCAATAATAGCGGCATAATGCCATCGAATGAGCCGAGCGTTGCGCCGAAGCCTGAGCCGAAAACCGTCCAGAAAAAGTCGTTGCCGACCATCTGGAACGTTCCCGATCCACTCTGGGAGTTGATCGAGAAGGTGCTTGCCGTCTACGATCCGCCTGCCAGAACAGGCCGCAAGCGAAGCGATGAGCGCCAAGCCTTTGACGGCGTCATCTACCGCCTGCGAACGGGCTGCCAATGGAACCATCTTCCCGATGACTTCGGCGACAGCAGCAGCGTCTATCGTGCCTTTGTGCGCTGGGAGAAGAAGGCCATCTTCGATATTTTGTGGGCCATCCTTTTGACCAAGTGCGACGACCTGCAAGGCGTAGACTGGCAGTGGCAGTCTGCCGATGGCTGTTTGGGCAAAGCGCGAGGCGTCCCCAAGAGCGGCGTTGGTAAAAGGGGGCGCAAGACCAGTGCGTCGGCCCCAGCCCCTGCGACCGCGCCAAGTCTGGCGTCAAGAAAAGCGTGCTGGTTGAGGGCCACGGCAGGCCCCTTGCAGCCTGCATCAGTGGAGCAAATGTCCCTGACACCAGTTTGCTGAAAGCAACGCTTGATGCTGTGGTCGTGGTGCGTCCCGCACCGACCACCGAGAAGCCGCAGCACTTGTGCCTGGACAAAGGCTATGCCAACGCCCCTGCCGAAGCCGTGGTTTTAGAAGCAGGCTATGTGCCCCATATTCGGCGCATCGGCGAAGAAAAGCGCGACGACCAGCAGGAAAAGACGCATCCTGAAAAGACGCATCCTGAAAAGACGCATCCTGAAAAGACGCATCCTGAAAAGACGCATCCTGAAAAGACGCATCCTGAAAAGACGCATCCCGCCCGCCGCTGGGTGGTGGAGCGCACGTTTGGTTGGCTGTCTCGCTGCCGTGCCATTCTCGTGCGCTACGAGAAGCTGGCAGAACGCTATCTGGCGACTGTGAAACTTGCCTGTGCCTTGCTGTGGTTCCGACGCTGGCACGAACTTGATCCGACACTTACGTTTTGAAATACATTCTAAAGCCCCGGAATTCATTCCGGGGTGCGGCACACGCGCCCGGTTCCGGCACACGCGCCTGTTTCCAACGCAGGTTACCCGCCGAACATCTTCCACGGGTTCGGCGTCTCGGTCTCCTCGGGCGCGGGTGTGAAGTTCGTCAGCGCCTCTTCAAAGTCTTCGCGGGTCAAAACGCGAGCGGCTCCCGCGTCCCCTTCAGACAAACGAATGAGCGCCTGCAAGCCTGCCTCGTTGACGGCTGCTTTCAAGTTTGCTCCTGAATACCGCTCCGTGCGGCGGGCGATTTCGTCTAAATCAACGTCGCCGCCCAGCTTCGCGCCCGTGGTTGCCAGCGCCAAAATCTGACGCCGGGCGGCCTCGTCCGGCAGCGGGATTTCAATTTCGCGGGACAGCCGCCCGCCACGCAGCAGGGCCGAATCCAGCATATCCCGGCGATTGGTCGCCCCCACCACAAAGATGCGCTTGTTTTTAATCAAGCCGTCCATCTCATGCAGAAACTGATTGACCACTTTGTCGCTGTACTGATTGACGCCGCCGGAGCGCGACGGCAGCAGGGCGTCGATCTCGTCCAGAAACACAATCGCCGGGGCTTTAGCCCGCGCCTCGTCAAACAGCTTCTTGACGGCTTTCTCGCTTTCGCCCAGCCACATCGAATTGATCTCGGCAGGGGACGTCGCTAGAAACGCGCAGTGCGCCTCGTGCGCCAGCACCCGCGCTATCGTCGTCTTGCCCGTGCCGGGCGGGCCGTACAAGAGAAGCCCCGTCGGCGGCTCGATGCCCAAATCTTTGGACAGCGCCGGGTTCTCCAAAAGAAGCTGCATCTGACGCAGCTCGCGCTTGGTCCGTGCGGGCAAAATTACATCGTCCCACGTCAGCGCCCCGGCGGCGGACGACTTGCCTTCTCGGGCCGCCGCCCGGTCCATCGCCGCCGCCCGGTCCCGGTAGGAGACGTCATCAGGCGACAGCGCCGCCGCCGCCGAGGCCGCGCCTGCGGCTTCTTCGGTGCGGCCTAAATAGCGCAGCGACAGGGCCAGCGCATGACGCGCCCGCGCTTCCTGCGGGTCCCGTGCAATCACCTGCTCAAAATAGACCACCGACTGCCGGAACGCTTCCCGGTACTGCACAATCCAGTCCGTCTGCCCCAGCGCCTTCGACGCCGCCAGCACGCCCAGGCCCAGCACGGACGCGGCCAGGTCTCCCAGCCCCGTGCCTTTGGCCCTCTCCGCCTCCCGCAAAGCAGGCGGCAGCAGGCTTTCCGCCCGAAGCTGATAGGTCAAGCCCAGTTGATACGCCCCTTCAGCAGTGTCCGGGAACCGCCCTTCAGCCGCTTCAAACGCCGCAATCGCGCCCGGCCATTCGCCGCGTGCGCGAAACTCAACCCCGGCCTTGTAGGCCGGGTCCTGTGTTATCTCGGTCAAAGCATCACTCATAGCCACAGTTTACCCGGTTGGGAGGCAGGAATCACTGCCCACTGCGGCGAAAGAGCCGCCATGACCCAACTTCGCCGCGCCGCCCGCGCCCTGCCCCTCGTCGCTTTGGCCTGCTTCGCGCTTGCCGCCCCGACCCACGCCGACTCGCCCGACCGCAGCGCCGCCAAGTTTGCTTCCGGCAGCGGCAACATTATCTATTTGGCGGCGGGCCTGGGCCTGCCCCTGCTGTCTGATGGCCGCAACGGCACGCGCCATTCCCTGCGCGTCGCCGATTCGCTGCTGGTCAGCCTCGCCCTCACCGAGGGCCTGAAAAACCTGACCCGCGAAAAGCGGCCCGACTCCAACGAACATGACAGCTTCCCCAGCGGCCATGCCACGGCGGCGTTTGCCGTCGCCACCGTGGAAAGCAGCCTGCACCCGCATCAGGCCGCTCTGTGGTATCTCGGCGCGACCCTGATTTCCGCTTCCCGCGTGCGCCTGCGCCGCCACACCGTCGGCGACGTTCTGGCCGGAGCCGCCATCGGCGCGGGAACCGCCCGTATTGAGCTGTCCCAATCCCACGGCCTGCTCTTGTCCCCGTTCCTCACCCCCGACGGGCAGGGCATGGGCTTCCAAATGTCACGCGGCCTGTGACGGCAACAGCCTACTCCGGCGTCACCGAGTCCACCCGGAGCTGCCCGCTGTGCCGCCCCAGCCGGTAGACCACCCGCACCTTGTCGTGCCCGAAAGGCTTGGGCGACCACGTACTGCTTTTTGGGAGCGCATAATAGGCCGTGTGCTTGCCAAACTCCACGGTGACCGCGTTGAACAGCCCGCCGCCGCCCGATGTCACCGGCGAAATCTGGCAGATCGTCACCACGCCCGTTGCTGTCTGCGTGGGCACACCCGCGAAATCCGCCCGCTCCTGCCCCCGCAGCCAGGTCGGCAGCGCCCAGAGCAGCCCCACCAGCATCGCCGCACACACGGCAATCGCCGCAATCGCTTTGGCATCAAACTGAAGCAGATTACGCCACTCTATCGGCCCCTGCCCATCCGGCCCCGTCTCCAGCCCGCCTATTTTATCTTGCATAATTTCCCCCTCAGAGCGAACAAAAGCGGCCCCGGTCACTCTACCGTGAAGTAGAAACCGGGGCCGCCTGCGTGTCGAACAGCGTTTCCAGCGGGAAGGACAGGATTCGAACCTGCGATACGGGTTTACCCCGTATAACTCATTAGCAGTGAGCCGCTTTCGACCACTCAGCCACCTTCCCCCAAGTTATGCCATCCTGCACTCCTATTCTACCACAGCCGCCCAAAAAGTGCAAGGGGGAATTTGCAGAGGCGCAACCAAAGAAGCCCACGGAAAAATACCACGGGTTGAAATCCGTGGCTGAAGGGCGCAGACGCCGAACGTCCCTGCGGGACGGCAAGGCCATCGGCATAAAGCTGTTCTTAATCTTCTGTCCCGCAGGGACATTCAGCCGAAGGCTCCTCAGCCATGCATTTCAATGCGTGGCCTCAATGCGTGGCCTCAATGCGTGGCCTCAATGCGCGGCCTCAATGCGTGGCTTTTGGCTGCTGGCAAACCTCATCCTTCAATCTCTTCCGGGTATAATTCCCCCATGACTCCCGCCACCCCTTTTGATAGTCCCTTTGATGGCCCTAACGACGGCTTTGACAGCCCCGCCCGCCCCGCTGCCGACGCCCCCCACGCCGTCAGCGACGCGCCCAACCTACGCTCGCCCTTCCTCGCCGGGCTGAATGAGCCGCAGCAGCAGGCCGTCCTCCACGACCACGGCCCGGTGCTGATCTTCGCCGGGGCCGGGTCGGGCAAGACCAATGCCCTCACCAAGCGCATCGCGTATTTGATTCGGGAACGCTATGTCCGCCCCTACAACATCCTCGCCGTGACGTTCACCAACAAAGCCGCCGCCGAGATGAAGGAGCGCATCTCCAATCTCGTGGGCGATACCGCCATGCGCGACCTGTGGGCCGGGACCTTCCACTCCCTCTGCGCCCGCTGCCTGCGCGAGCGCGGCCAGTTGATTGGCCTCGACAAAAACTTTGTCATCTACGACGACGGCGATCAGCTCTCGGTGGTCAAAGAGACCGTCCGCGAGCTGGCTTTGGACGACAAGCAGTACGCCCCCCGCGCCGTGCTGTCCCAGATTTCCAAAGCCAAAGAGACCTTGCAGACGCCCGAAGACATCTTAAACGACATGACCGCCTCCCCCTTTGAGCGGGCCGTGGGCCGCGCCTATCAGCTCTATCAAAGCAAGCTGACCCTCTCCAACGCCCTGGACTTCGACGACCTGATTATGAAGACGGTCCAGCTTCTCCGGGAGTCCGAACCCGCCCGTGCCCATTACCAGCGCCGCTTCCAGTATGTCCACTGCGATGAGTTCCAGGACGTCAACGACAGCCAGTACCAGCTTCTGACTCTCTTTTCCGGCCTCCACAAAAACATCTGCGTCGTCGGCGACGATGACCAGTGCGTCGTCGAAGGCACACCTATTTTGACGCCGACGGGCTACGTCCCCGTCGAGCAAATCCAAGAAGGCGACACCGTCCTAGCCGCCTGCGGCGGTCGTTTTCTGGCCCCCTCAGTGGTGGAGAAAGTCATGGTCAACGACTACGCCGGGCCGGTGCGCTCCATTCAGACCGAGCAAGGCGCGGCGGTGCGCGTGACGCCGAATCACGTTATGTTCGGTTTCCCAATTCAGAAAGCGCCGGATGAAGTGTGGCAGGCTCATGAGCTAGTCAAAGATAGCAACGGGGATTGGTATTATTCAAACGCAGGTGTGTCGTTCACAATGTTCCGTGGAGAGTTAGATAGGCCTTATAAAGACCTTTTGAAGCTAGGCTTTCGAGTTCACGCTAACGATGTTCGTAGAACGAAAAAATGGGATAATTATTACACCGCAATCTTTACTGATTATGAAGATGCCTGGGATTATGCCAAGCGTTTGCAGACACGGCTTGATCTACCTGAACTGAGGACGTTTGCGCGTTTTGGCAAGTTTCAGACATCGGGAATTAGGGCTGAGTTTCTGAGCCAGTGGCACAATGTTCCAGTTGCCGCAGAGGCCCCCCCCGCCCCCAATTCTGGGGGAGCCGGAGAGGAAGAGAACGCAGGCAATCCGGGCGGGGGAACCCCGCCCCTACGCAGCGATGGTGTAGGGGTCGGGTCCCCCGACCCTCTCCTCTCTTCTGTGGTCTTATCTGCTCTGGCTCCCCCAGAATTGGGGGCGGGGGAGGCCTCCGTCTCTTCCAGCCAAATCACCGCAATCACCGACGAGGACTACACGGGCAAGGTTTACGATCTGTCCGTTGCCAATCTCCGCAACTATGTCGCCGGGGGCATTGTCGTTCACAACTCCATTTATGCCTTCCGGGGCGCGAATGTCCAGATTATCCTGAACTTTGAACGCGACTTCCCCGACGCCACCATTATCAAGTTAGAGCAGAACTACCGCTCCACGCGCAACATCCTGGACGCCGCCTACCATGTCGTCCGCAACAACCGGGGGCGGGCGGACAAGCGGCTGTGGACCGAACAGCTCGAAGGCGAAAGCATCGCCCTCGTGGAAGCGCCCAATGAAGTCGAAGAAGCCGCCGCCATTGTCAATGTGGTCCGCGACGGGACCATGACCGGCGACCGGCGCTACTCGGACTATGCCGTGCTGTACCGGGCGAACTCCCAGAGCCGCGCCCTGGAAGAGCAGTTTATCAACTACCGCGTGCCGTATAAAATCGTCGGCGGCGTCCGCTTCTATGAGCGGCGCGAGATCAAAGACCTGATTGCCTACCTGCGGGTGCTGATGAACCCCTATGACGGGCTTTCGATGCGCCGGATTATCAACACCCCCGCCCGCGCCATCGGCGCGGCGACGGTGGAAAAGATCAACGCCTTCGCGGGCCGCACCGAAGTTGCCTTTTGGGATGCCTGCCGCCGGGTCAATGAGATTGAGCTGGCCGCCCGCGCCAAAAACAGCGTTCAGGCGTTTGTCAAAATTGTCGAATACTTGCAGACCAAGCGGGATACGTCCAGCGTGTCCGCGCTGATCCAGAACATTCTGGATACCACGGGCTATTTAGAAGAGCTGAAAAAAGAGCGCACTCCCGATGCCGAGTCCCGCGTGGAAAACGTCGGCGAGCTTTTGTCCGTCGCCAAAGAGTTTGAGGCCCAGCCCGCCGAAGCCGGAGAAGGCGAAGAAGCCGACAAGAGCCTGGCGAAGTTTTTAGAAAACGTCTCGCTCGTTTCCGACATTGACAGCCTGGAAGACTCGGCAAACTCTGTCACGATGATGACCCTGCACGCCGCGAAGGGCCTGGAGTTCCCCGTCGTCTTCCTGACCGGCCTCGAAGAAGGCATCTTCCCGCACTTCCGGGCGATGGGCAACCAGACCGAACTCGAAGAAGAGCGCCGCCTGTGCTATGTGGGCATCACGCGGGCCAAAGAAGAATTATTCATGTCCTACGCCGGGTCCCGCATGATCTTCGGCAATGTCCAGCGCAACCCCGTCTCCCGCTTTGTCGGCGAAATCCCGATGGAGCTGTTCCTCGCCAAATCGTCCCGGCGTGGCTCCTTGCAGGACTACACCCCCACCATCACTGAGACCAGCCGCCGCCCCGAATCCCAGTACGCCCCCAAATGGAGCGACCTCTCGGAAGCCTCTGCCCGCAAAGCCGCCGCCGCGCCGCCAAACACGCGGGCGATGCCCTTTGCGATGGGCGAAAAAGTCCGCCACGCCATTTTCGGCGAAGGCTTCGTCGTCGGCTACGAAACTGACACCGTCGTCAAAATCCAGTTTATGGGCGCACACGGCCTCAAAAAACTGGACTTAGGCTTCGCCAAGTTGGAAAAGGTATAATCGTAGGGGCGCTGCTTGCCGCGCCCTCTTAATATCCTGCGCCCTCTCAGAAAGAGCAGAGGGCGCAGCAAGCAGCGCCCCTACAAGTAAGACGCATTAGGTGTGATCACAGGTGGGGCGTACCAAAGCAAGACGCGACTGCATAATCTAAGGAGGGATTTGAGATGACCCATGACCCACAACGGCATCATCGCCGTTCTATTCGGCTGCCGGGGTATGATTACTCGCAAGAAGGCGTCATCTTTGTGACGCTTTGTACACATCAAAGGGAAATACTCTTCGGTGAGGTTCAGGACGGGCAGATGATGATAAACGAGATTGGGTGTGCTGTTCTTGCGGCCTGGCAAGGATTACCATTGCGGTTTCCGTCACTGACTTTGGACGAGTTCGTCATCATGCCTAACCACATTCATGGAGTCCTTTTCTTCGGCGCAGCAGAAAATCAAACAGGCGAAACAAAAGAAGAAGCCAGCAGTACCCCGACATTGGGGCAGATGATGCGGGCATTCAAGTCTTTGGCGGCGATTTCTGCAAATCGCTTGTTAGGCCGCACCCAACAGCCTTTGTGGCAACGCAACTATTACGAGCATATCATTCGTAATGAACAAAGGCTAGAAAAAGCACGTTGTTATATCGCCGAAAATCCAGCCCGATGGGGCAGAGATGCAGAAAATCCGCTCAACTTGTAGGGGCGCTGCTTGCTGCGCCCTTCTGGTTTCTTAAATCCTCCGAGGCGCACACGCTATGAACATCATACTGACGTCCGTAGATGCCGGGCTGGCGGAGGCGTGGGCGCGGTTTTGCGGCGATTTAGAGTTTGTCACCGTGCATCGCGGCTCGATTTTTGACATCGCCTGTGATGCCGTGGTCAGCCCCGCCAACAGCTTTGGCTTTATGGATGGCGGGATTGACCTGCCGTTTCTGATTGCCGCCCCGACGATGCGCGTTCCCACCATCCTACCCGCCGACACGGTCAGCCCCTATCTGGCGGCACGGGCGGCGCTGCTTTTGGTTCAGCGCGGCACGTTCACGCAGGGCACCTACGCCGGGGAGAAAATCGCGGATTATGTGGAAACAGTGGCGTTTCCGGGCCTCGGCACCGGGGTGGGGCGCGTTGGCCCCAACACCTGTGCGCGGCAGATGCGGGCGGCGATTGACGCGGCTCTGCTGGGCCGCGAAGTCTTCCCGGTCAGTTGGGTGGAGGCCCAGCGCCGCCATCAGGGGCTGTACACAAGCCAGTTTCGGGACTTGCAGCAGTAGACAGCAAAAATAAATTGTAACCGTCTGTTAATCTTTCCGCGTCACAGCCAAAACCCGTGTTATAATGAAACGTCGCACGCTCGCTCTCCCCCATTGTTTTGCGTGTTCTTAGCCAGCATTTCCATCAGTAGTTTGGGCAGAAATGCCCGTGGAAAGGTCATTGTAACACGCTATGCCGATTTGTGTTTTGCTTGCGCTTGCCACGCACACCACCGCCGTTCAGCCCTGCCGAGTTAAGACTTCTCAGCACGCGCCCAGTCTTCGAAGCGCCGCCCACACAGCTCCCAGTATCAGCCTGCCTTACCTGGTGCTGGTCCCCACGGTTGCAGCCCCCCGTCCGGCGCTTGCCACCGGGCGGCTGCTGCCCATGACCGCCCCGGTGCATCTGTCTCTGGCCTCCACCGAGGAGATTGAAGAGCAGGAGCTAATCGCCGACATCAACCAGGAGCGCCACGCCCACGGCCTGAGCGACCTCGTGCCCGACCCGCTCCTCGGCGGCGCGGCCCGCTCCCACTCCCGCGAAATGTGCGGCAAGGACTATTTCGACCACCGTTCCCCCTCGGCGGGCATGGCGACCCCGATGGACCGGTACTTCCAGGCCTTGCAGGCCCACGGCGAAGGCCGCCCCGACATCGCCCTCGTCGGCGAAAACATCTTCTACGCCAGCGTCACCAACACCACTTACAATGCCCAGTATGCCCACGAGGCGCTGATGCACAGCCCCGGTCACCGCGCCAATATTCTGGAGCCGCGCTTCAGCAAAGTCGGCGTCGGCGTCTACCGCGACAGCAAAGGCCGCTTTTGGGTCACCGAGATGTTCCTGCGGGACAATTAACGTGGCAGTCCCTGTGGGCCTCGCCCTGGAAAACGCCGCACGGGTCCTGGACGCCGCCGGGGTGGAAACGCCCCGCTGGGACGCCCAGCTTTTGCTGGCCTGGACCCTGAAAGCGCGGCGCGAGGACCTTGCCCGTGCCCCGGAGCGGACGCTGACGGCACGGGAGCAGCTTGTGTTCGACAAGGCCGTCTCTCTGCGGGCGCTGCGCCGTCCCCTGCCCTATATCACCGGCGAAGCGTGGTTTTACGGGCGGGCGTTTAAAATCAACCGCGCCGTGCTGATTCCCCGGCCCGACACCGAAGAGCTGGCACGGGCGGCGCTCACAGCCTTCAAAGATATTCCTGCGCCCCAATTGGCCGACATCGGCACGGGAAGCGGCTGCCTCGCCGTCACCCTGGCGCTGGAAAGGCCCGATGCACACGTCTGGGCCACGGATTTATCCCGCGACGCCCTCAAAACCGCCCGCAAGAACGTTGTGCGCTATGACTTAATCGAGCGCATCACGCTTCTGCCCGGCGACCTGCTTGCCCCCCTGCCCCCCGAGGTGCGCTTTAATGCCGTCGTCAGCAACCCGCCCTATATCACCGAGGCCGCCTTGCCGCTCTTGCAGCCCGAAGTGCGGGAATACGAGCCGCCCCTGGCCCTGTCCGGCGACGGCGACGCCGCCGGGCCGGATGGAACCGCTCTGCACCGGCGTTTAATTGCCGAGGCACCCGCCGTGCTGAAGCCCGGCGGCTGGCTGCTGCTGGAAGTCGGGTTGGGGCAGGCCGACACGGTTGCCGCCGCCGCACAGGCGGCAGGCTACGGCGAAGTCCGCATCCTCAATGACCTGTCCGGCATCGGGCGCGTTGTGCAGGGCCGCTGGAACGGGTAAACTGTTTCCATGAAACTCTGTTTGGCGGCGATCCTGTGTCTGCCGCTGCTGGCAGGCTGTTCGGCGAAAGACCCGGACAAAAAGACGCCGGTGTACCATAGCGGCATACCGACCAATCGCTCTTCCACCAACTCCTGGGAGCTGAATGGGGAACCCGCCAACACCCAGCCGGGGCTGTACCACGGCAAGCCCGCCCCGCTCCGGCCCATCGCCTCCCAGCGCGGCTTTGAGCTGAACGACCCCGTGGCCCGCGCCGCGCTGGCCGCTGACGGTCAAATCCCCACCGATTATTTGTCCGTTCGCGCCAAACATGGCAGCGTCATTCTGGCGGGCAGCGTCGCTACCTCTGCCCAGAAAGCCCAGGCCGAGGCCATCGTCCGCACCGTGCCGGGCGTCACATCTCTGGACAGTACCCGCCTTTTGGTCACCACAGGAAAATAGCAAGACAAAAAAGCATGACCGAAGTTATTCCGATTAACGCCGCCGCCCCCGACCCGGCCATTCTGGACCGCGCCGCCGCCGTTTTGCGGGCGGGCGGGCTTGTCGTCTACCCTACCGAGACCGTCTACGGCCTCGCCGCCGCTGCCCTGTCCCCCGAAGCGGTGCAGCGCGTCTTTGAGGCCAAAGGCCGCCCGGCGGCCCAGCCTCTGCCGGTACAAATCGGGCAGGCCGCCGACATTGACGCTTTGGCGCAGGATATTCCCGCCGAAGCGCGGGCCTTGATTGCCGCGTTTTTCCCCGGCCCGCTGACTCTGGTGCTGCCCCGCCGCCCCGCCGTGCCCGACCTTGTGACCGGCGGCGGCGAGACCGTCGGCCTGCGGATGCCTGACCATCCCGTTGCCCTCGGCGTCCTGCGGGCCTTTGGCGGCCCGCTCGTCTGCCCTTCGGCTAACCTCACGACCCATCCCGCCCCCATGTCCGCCGAGGACGCTTTGGCTGACTTAGACGGCTTGGTGGACTTAATTTTAGACAGCGGCCCCACCACGGACCGCACCCCCTCCACGGTGGTGGATTTGACCACGCGCCCGGCCCGCCTCCTGCGCGAAGGCAAGCTGACCCGCGCCGTGCTGGCGGAGTTTGTGGAGATAAGGACCCCCTAGCCCCCAATAATGGGGGAACCGGAATAAGATAGGAACGGCCAAATCCTAACTGTCTGGTTCCCCCATTATTGGGGGCTAGGGGGCCGCTTCGGGTACAATACTCCCATCGTGCCTACCACCTTTTTTCGCATTCTGTCCCTGCTCCGGCCATACACCGCCTCGCTTATTCTCGGCTCCGTGTGCCTCTTAGGGTCCGTCGCGCTGGAATTGGCCCCGCCGCTGGTCTGGAAGGTGGTTGTCGACGATGTGATTGTCCGGCGCGAGATGCAAAAGCTGTGGCCCGCCATTGTCGCGCTGACCGTCATTCAGGGCGGCAGCGCCCTGCTCTCGGCGTTCCGGTCCCGGCTTTTGGAGTCCGTCGGCCAGCGGTTTGTCTTCGACCTGCGGAACCGGCTGTATGCCACGCTGTCCCATCAGTCGCTGGCGTACTTCAATGACGCCCGCACGGGCGATTTGATGAGCCGGGCGTCCTCCGATGTCGACGCCGTGCAGGAGGTGGTCATTCGGGGCACCGATTCTATCCTCGCCAACTTCCTGCGGCTGCTGGGCGTGTCTATCATCTTTTGCAGCCTGAATTTGAAGCTGGGCCTGGCAACCCTGCTGCCGATTGTGCTGGTTGGCGTGTTCCTGAAGCTGTTTAACGGGCGCATCAAAAGTATTTATAAAGCCGCCCGCGCTCAGTTGGGCTTGGTTAACGCCCGGCTGCAAGACAACCTCTCAGGCATCCGGGTCATCAAAGCCTTTGCCCGCGAGGACGCCGAACAGGCCGCGTTTGAGAGTGTTAATCGGGGCTACTTGTCCGACAACATTGAGGCCGTCAAGCTGCGGGCCTCGTTTTTTTCATTCGTGCGCTGGATCGCCTCGTTCGGCAACACCGTCACCATCGGCTACGGCGCGTGGCTGATTTTGCAGGGGCAGTTCACCATCGGCGGCCTGATTGCCTACCGGGGCTACGGACGGTACTTCTTCGGGCCGATTGATGACCTGACCCAGATCAATGACACCATTCAGCGGGCCGTCGCAGCGGGGGATCGATTGTTTCAAGTCTTAGACGCCCCCGTGACCGTCACCGACTTGCCCGGTGCCCCGACGCTGCCGCCGGTGCGCGGCGAGATTGTTTTTGACGCCGTTTCGTTCCGCTACCGCCCCGAGGACACCGAGCGCCCGCCCGTTTTAGACGAACTCTCGCTGACCATCCGCCCCGGTCAGACGGCGGCTCTCGTCGGCAGCTCCGGCGCGGGCAAAAGCACGATTTTTGCCCTCGTTTCCCGCTTCTGGGACCCTACCGAGGGCCGCGTTCTCATTGACGGCCACGACATCTCACAGGTCACGCAGGACTCGCTGCGCCGCCAGATCGCCGCCGTGCAGCAGGAAACGTTCCTGTTTGGCCTGAGCGTCCGCGACAACATCCGCTATGGCCGCCCCGACGCCTCCGACGACGCCGTGGAAGCCGCCGCCCGCTCCGCCAATGCCCATGAGTTTATTGCGGACCTGCCGCAGGGGTATGATACGCTTGTCGGCGAGCGCGGCGTCAAGCTCTCCGGCGGCCAGCGGCAGCGGCTGTCCGTGGCCCGTGCGTTTTTAGCCGACCCGCGCATCCTGCTCCTCGACGAAGCCACCTCCGCCGTCGAACCCGAATCGGAGCGCATCATTCAGGACGCCATCGAGCGGCTGATGCGGGGCCGCACCACCATTATCGCTGCCCACCGCCTGTCCACCGTCCGCCATGCCGACGTCATTTTTGTGTTAGACCACGGCCATCTCGCCGAAGCGGGCACGCATGAGGAACTTCTGCGCCAGAGCGGACGCTATGCCAGCTTAGTCCGCCAGCAGCAGGGCATCTTTGACGACAATATCTTAGAACTAGAAAGCACCCGATGACCGAAGAAAACGCCCACGCTCTCGCCCAGTTCGTCAAAGACCACGACAAACGCTTTGAAGCCAAAGCACAGCCGGACGGTGACCAAAGCGCCGTCTTATTAACCCTCGCCGCCGACGGCACGGTTTTAGACCCCATCACCGCCATCGGCGACTACGAAGCCACGCAGATTATCGGCGATGACCCCGGCCCCACCGTCCGCGCCGCCTGGGACAAATGGCGGCCCCAATAAAAAAGGGGTGCGATAGATCACGCCCCTACGATTACCCATCACAACGGCCCTTATTAGGAGCCAACTCAAGCGAAGTATTTAGAACCAAATTGTCAGCAGGGGAAGGATGGAAGATGTTGAAAGATTTGTTACCGTTCCTTTTGTCGCCGTTGTTTTTCTCTTTTGCTCCCATAGTGTTTTTAAGTTACTTTACGGTGAGCGCAATCCAGTCAGGCAGCTACCAGCGGCGAACAGCGAGTAGGCAATGGGTCTTCTCACTTCCGAATGCCGTTCCGGTCTTCTTGGTTTCGCTCTTCGTTCTCATCGTAGCAATGTGTACAGTTATAAATAATCCTAGTGTCTCTCAAGCGATCCCTATAACTTTTGATTGGCAGTATGTGAAGACGCATTGTACCGTGCAGGTTATGGAACTCGCGCTTGGCATCGCCTTTCTCTACTGGATTGCGTTGTTCTGGTGGCACAAGAAATGTATCCTTGTCCTTGACGCCGACAATCATTCCTACCGCACTTTAAGTGCATCAACTGCCGTGCCAACTGTTCGTACTGGAACTTGGGATGATATTGCTGGAATCGCCGTCAAACGCGCGAACGCGAAGGGGTCAACGTTTTACCTTGTCGTTCTGACCTGGAAGCGAGCGACCCACCTCTATTCGACATTAGGCGGGTTTTCTCAGTCTGACAAGGCGGCAGCATACGCAAAAAAGCTATCCGAGGAATTACACTTTCCGTTGGTTGTGCCTGACTAATGGCAGAGAAATGACATATTCCTTCCTTTAGGAAGAACCCTGTGACGAAGGAACAAGGTGGTAGGTCTCCCGATAGTTGCCTGCCGCGACAAAAAGAACACACTCCCATGCTCTTAACCTACACCAACCCCGTCTGGCCCGGCCCCTTTGCCGACCCCTTTGTGCTGCGCTGGCAGGACGATTACTACGCCTACGGCACAGGAAGCCGCGACGAGACCACCGGGCGCATCTTCCCGGTGCTGCACTCCAAAGATTTTGTGCATTGGGAAGCCCTCGGCGGGGCGCTGACGCCGCTGACCGACGGCTCCACGGACTACTGGGCGCCGGAAGTGGCGGCGCGGGACGGCAAATTTTACTTGTATTACTCGGCAGCAGGGGGGACGGGGACCGAGGGGGCAGGGGACGAGACGCACCGGCTGCGCGTGGCTGTCGCCGACCACCCCGCCGGGCCGTTCACCGATTCGGGGAACCTGCTCCTGCCGGACGACGGCTTTACCATTGACGCTCACCCGTTCCGGGACCCCAAAGATGGGAAGTGGTACCTGTTCTTTGCCCGCGACTTCTTTGATGCCCGCGTCGGCACGGCCCTTGCCGTCGCCCCTCTGGCGGACGATATGCTGTCCCTGAGCGGCCCGGCGACCACCGCCCTGCGGCCCTCGGGGGACTGGCAGATTTATGAGCGCCATCGCACGCTCTATGGTCAGAAGTGGGAAGCCTGGCACACCGTTGAAGGCGCGTTTGTGGTGCCGCACGCGGGGCGGTACTGGCTGCTTTACAGCGGCGGCGCGTGGACCGGCCCGGACTACGGCGTCGGCTGCGCCGTCGCCGACTCAGTGCTGGGGCCGTACACCGAACCCGAGGCCGGGCCGATTGTCCTGCGCGGCGTGCCCGGCCATGTCGCCGGGCCGGGCCACAACTCGGTCGTGCGCGGCCCCGGCGGCTCGGGCGAGTTCATCGTCTACCATGCCTGGGACACCGCCCACACCGCCCGGCGTCTCTGCCTCGACCCCCTGGTTTGGACCCCTGACGGCCCCCGCTGCGCCGGGCCGACGTGGACGCCGCAGGAATTAGAGTAGGGGGCTAGGGGGCCTTTTTCACCTGCGCCGCACGGGCGGCGGCACGGATGGCCGGGGTGATGTCCGGCTCTTCAAGCACGTCCCGCAGGTCATCCGAAAATTCCAGCGTGTACGCGCCGGTGTTGCCATTGCCATTGGAATTGGTCGCCGCCACAAAGTAGCGCACGCCGCCCTGCACATTGAACCGCGCTTTAGCATCGCGCCCGCCGCCGGAGTTGTCATCCACCGCCACGGTGGTCACGCTGCCGTCGCTGTTTTCCACACCAATGACCAGCAGCGAGTCCAGCTCCGACGACTTCATCTCCACCTGCGCCGTGCCGCTGTCGCGGGCCGTGCAGGAGTAAACATCGACATAGGACCCCGCCTCGCCATAGTTATTGTTGGGCAGCGTGGCATCCCCGGAGCGCAGATCGCCGTGAATGGTCGTCCGCGAATCGCCCGAATGTCCGCCCCCGCCGCCGCACCCGCTCAGGGCCAGCGCCCCCAAAAGGAGGCTCACGCTCCAAAATCCTGCCGCTTTGTTCATAAATCAGCCTCTTAAATCAGCCCTTTAGAGTAGTCTTTTAGAGTAGTCCTTTAGAGTAGTCCCTTGATGGTTTGCCTGTGCGCTGCCTGATTTGCCCGCCTCACAGCGCAGGCGTCAGCGAAGACTGTTCGTGAACGCTTTGCAGCACATCGGATACCCGCAGCGTGTACCCGCCGCTCCCTCGCAAGCCCCCGGCCCGGACGTAAACAAAGTAAGTCGTGCCCTGCGTGACATCAAAATCCAGCTTGGCGGACTGCCCTTTGTCGGCCTGCTTCTCGGCAGTATAAGCGTCCACAAAGATATTGCTGCCCAGGGTGCTGTCCCCCGGCCCCAGACTGCCGTGAAACACCGCATCCGTTTTACTGCCGCCGCCGCCGCACCCGCTCAGCAGCACGCCTGTCAGTGCCACACCCAGAGCCACACCCAGAATTGCCGCATAGCGCATTGCCTCTCCCCGTTTTTCACCGCAGGCTATCCGGCAGACGAAGGCAGGAGGCATTTTGTTCCCTGTCAGCGTTTGTCCGGCGCGGATTTGTTTCGCAGCCACAGCGCCGCCACGCCCAGCCCAAGAGCGCCAGCGACGCCCCAGCAGACGGCGGGGGGGCAGGATGTTTTTCTGGGAACCTCAAACGATGCGTGTTCAGCGTCCGTGCCCGTCAGACGTGCAAACAGGGCCGCGTATTGGCGGGCGACGCCGTCACGGGTGTAATGGGCCTCGACATGGCGGCGGCCCCGCCGCCCCATCGCCTCAGCCCCGGCCCGGTCCGCATACAGCGCACGGATCGCACCCGCCAGCGCGGCGGGGTCCTCGGGGGGAACGCAGAGGCCCGAATCCGCTGCCTGGATGACGGCGAACGTGTCCGAAGTCTCATCCACCCCCGCAACCACGGGCCGGGCAACACCCATGATGGTCCATAGCTTGCTCGGAACCGAATCCTCGGTCAGCCCGCGACGCAGCGGGACCAGGCCGACATCGGCGGCGGAATACAGCTCGGGAACACGCTCATACGGCTGCAAGGGCAGAAACTGGAGATTGGACAGGCCCATCTGTGCAGCCCGGTCAACCAGCGCCTGCTTGGTGGAGCCGCCGCCGACAACCGCCACCAGCACGTCTGGCAGGTCCGCCAGCAGGGCCGCCGCTTCCAGCACCGATTCGAGGCCCTGAGACAGCCCGACATTGCCAGCGAACAGGGCGACGAACTTGCCGTCCCAGCCATGCTCCCGGCTAAACGGGTTGCTGCGCGGCAGCGGTGTCACGAACCCGATGTCCACGAAGTTTGGGATCACGGCCAGCTTGGACTCAGGCACGTTTTTGGCCCGCAGGTTGCGCCGGAAGCTCTCCGAGATCACGCTCACCGTCGCGGCCTTGCGGTAGACAAACGCTTCCATGCGCTCGAACAGCCGTATCAAACGCGGGTTTCTCAGGACGCCAAGCCGGACGGCGACATCCGGGTAGATGTCCTGAACATTGTAGACAAACGGCATCCGCCGCAGGCGGCTGAGCAGGAACGCGCACACGCCATTGGTGAGCGGCGGCGAGGGGACAAACAAAATGTCGTGCTTTTTCGCCGCCAGCCCCGCCACCGTGGACAGCACATTGAACGACAGATAGTTCAGCAGCCGCCCGCTGATGCTGGTTTTGCTGCCCGGCACATAAAGATAGACACGGGTTACAGGAATGTCGCCGTGCCTCTCGCGCACCCACAGCTTGCCCCGGTAGGCGTCCTCAATTCGGTTGGCGTCGTAGTGGGGCATCCCCGTAATGACGCTGACTTCGTGCCCCAGTCGGACCAGCTCTTCGGCGAGCAGGGTCATCAAAATCGCGTTGGTGGCGCTTTCTGGCCGAAAATAGGTGGATAAAAAAAGGATACGCATCGGCTACTTCCACCGGTCCTGGTTTGCGGCGTAAATCTCGCGCAGGATCGCTGAGACGTCGTATTCCTGTTTCCATGCGGGGTACTGGGCGGCGAACTTGCCGTTGTCGCCGATCCACCAGATATGATCGCCCGTCCGGTTCTGCTCCTGGTAAGAGTGAGTCAGTTCCCGGCCCGCGATCTCCTGCCCTAGCGCAATACCCTCCCGCATGGAGCAATTGGAGAACCGCCCGCCGCCGATGTTATAAACTTCGGCCACACGCGGGGCGCGAAAGAACGCATCAAACGCATGGATCAGATCACTGCTGTGGATCGCATCGCGTACCTGCTTGCCCTTGTAGCCGAACACAGTGTAGGGCGTCCCGGTCATGATGCAGCGCATCAGGTAGGCGAGAAACCCGTGAAGCTGCGTGGCCGAGTGGGCCGGACCGGTCAGCGTGCCGCCTCGGAAGCAGGCCGTTTTAAGTCCGAAATAGCGCCCGTATTCCTGCACCAGCACGTCTGCGGCCACTTTGGACGCCCCGAACAGCGAGTGCAGGCACTGATCAATCGACATATCCTCGCGGATGCCGTTTTCGTAGGTGTGCCCCGGCGCGATCTCGTAGCGCGTTTCGTACTCCTCAAGCGGCAGAAGGTTGGGCGTATCGCCGTAGACTTTGTTGGTGGACGTAAAGATAAAAACGGCCTCGGGGCAGTGCTGCCGGGCGGCTTCCAGCATATTCAGCGTGCCGACGGCGTTGACATCGAAGTCCGTGAACGGCTCGCGTGCGGCCCAGTCGTGCGAGGGCTGGGCGGCGGTGTGAATGATCAGGGCGATGTCTTTGCCGTAGCGGCCCAGCAGCGCCGCAACCGCAGCCCGGTCGCGGATGTCGATGGCCGTGTGCGTATAGTGTGCCCCCAGGGTGCTTTGCAGGTGCGAGACGTTCCAGGCCGTGCTGGCTTCCTCGCCGAAGAAGACGCGGCGCATATCGTTGTCCACGCCCACGACATCCATCCCCGCCGCCCCGCCGAAGTGCAGGGCCGCCTCGGAACCGATCAGCCCCGCCGAGCCGGTGATAAGTGCAATACTCACGATTTTCCCCTTTGTTCCAGTTCTCGCGCCGCAGCCTCCTGGGCACGCATCCAGGCGACTGTAATGTCCGTGCCCTCAGCGACTGTGTAAGGCATCGGGCCGCAGGCCGCACGCAGCGGCTCCATATTCTGGGCGCTCTCCGTCAGCAGATTACTCAGCCGGTAGGAAGTCAGCGGCGGGTTCTTCATGCCCAGGCCCTTGAGCAGATCGCCAGCCCGTGCGGCCACACGCAGCACGGACAGCGGCACTTCGCGGATCGGCGGGGCGTCCCACGCCCGCCGCACGATTTCGGCCCACTCGCTCACGACCACGGCCTCATAGTCCGCGATATACAGCACCTTTTTGTGGACCTGCTCGGCGGGGCAAAGCAGCAGCCGCTCCATCTGGACAACGGTGTTGCCGACGAACCCAAAAGATTTGGGGACCCGCAGGCCACGCGCCTGAAAGTAGTGCCCGGCCCGGACGGTTAGAAAAAAGGCACGGTAGGGCTGCTCGAACCACGGCCCCCAGATCGAGGTCGGGCGCATCATCGCCCACACAAACTCGTCGCCCCCCTCGGCGCGGGCGATCTCCTCGGTGCGGACCTTGCTGACCCCGTAAGGGTTCGGCGGGCAGTAGTCTGTGTCGGTCGTGGGCCGGTAGCCGGGGCGGCAGACAAGCTGTGAGGACGTAAACAGGACACGCGGATTTCCAGCCTGCTTAACGGCGGTGACCAGGTTCGACACGCCCTCGATGTTGACACGGTAGTCGTCTATATGCGTTCCATTGATGTCGGCGCGGCCCGCCAGGTGAATGACGCCATCGGGCCGCAGGTCGCGCATGGCCCCGGCGAGCGCGTCCACGTCCAGCAGGTCCACCTTCTGCCAGCGCTCAGCATGGGCCGGATTGCGCGGCGGGCGGATGTCAAAGTTGACCGCTTCCACTCCCTGGTCCATCCAGTGCTGCATGACATTGGTGCCGATAAACCCTGACCCGCCGGTGACAAGAACACGCTTCATAACCAATCTGTTATCCTCCGCCAGTCATTGACAATTTGCCTTCCACGGCGCCCTGGTAGACGCCGAGTGTCTGCCGGGCCGACTTCGCCCAGGAAAAGCGCCGGGCGTTGATGAGGCCCCGCGCCACCAGTCCCGCCCGCAGCGACTCGTCCCCCAGGACAGCCCGGATCGCCTGCGCCATGTCCTCGACCGACAGCGGATCAAACAGCAGCGCCCCCTCTCCCGCCACCTCGGGCAGGGAGGCAGCGCTGGAGCTGATCACGGGAACCTGTGCCTGCTGAGCGTCCAGCAGCGGCAGACCGAACCCTTCAAACAGCGACGGAAACGCGAACAGGGCTGCCCCCTGGAGCAGCGGCGCGATGTCTGCGTCCGGCACATAGCCCGCGCTCAAAACACGCCCCAACAGGTCCGGGTTCGCAGCGGCCTCGGCGGCGGGTTCGAAGCCGGGCGGCAGGTGTCCGACCAGAACAAGCTGGTGGGGCAGGCCCCGGCACGCATCCGCGAAGGCTTCAATGAGCCGTGGGATATTCTTGACCGGGTTGGCACTGCTGAAGGCGATCAGATACGGGGCTGTGATTCCGTACCGCGCCAGAGTCGGCGCACGGACATCAGCGGGAACCAGAGCAGCGGCGGGCCGGGCCGCCGAGTAAACCACCGTCACTTTTGAGGCAGGGATGCCGATGTCGGCGACGACCTCGCGCTTGGAGTTCTCCGATACCGTGATGACGTGGTCCGAGCGGCGGGCGACCTGCTTGACGAAAAACTCCAGCGCCTTCTGCTTGCCGCCTGACATCATCACCTGATGCCCCCGGTAAATCAGGTCGTGGATAGTGACAACGTGCAGGCACGGAGCGAGCAGCGGCCCGACATACCCCAGCGAGTGCAGCAGGTCAATCTTATCTCGCCGCAGCAGCGCGGGCAGGGCGACCTGCTCGAACGCATACCGGGCGGGCCTCCGGATGGCACGCACGGGGCACACGACAACGCGGGTGCGGGGGGGCAGGGTCAATTCCAGCGCGGCGCTTTCCTGATTGAGATAGACGACGTAGTCGTTGTCCGCATCGAGCGCCGCCAGCGCCCCAATCAGCGAGGCGGCGTAAGTCTGCGTGCCGCCGACAACGCCGGGCAGCAGGTACAAAAGGTTTAAGCCGATCCGCATAAAAATGTCCTTGGTCCAACATTCGTTCAGCCTTCGTTCAGCCTTCAACGATATCTGGGGCCAGGCCTAAAACGACGCGGGTGACCTGAAGGCGGTTGACGAGGTTAATTACGACCACGATGAAGAGAAACAGCAGCAAATTGTTTGGAAACTCGAAAAACACCAGATAAGACGGCGCGGCCATCCACAGAAACGCATACAGCAGGACGCGCCGGTGCTCGCCCCCCGCCGCGAGGTTAAACAGGTTCAGGCGCGGCAGCACCAGAGCATACAAAAAGGCCGTCAGCACGATGGCCGGGCTGAACAGGCCCGACAGCACCGCCTGGGGCCAGCCGAAGTCGGCAAAATAATCCACCGTGGCGAACGCGGGCGTGAACGTTTTTTCCGCCGCCCCTGGATAGAAATGCTCGATCACCAGAATGGGGCCGTACACATAGGGCTTGGCCGGGAACAGCGACCGGGGAACCAGCCCCCACACCCCCGACAGAGTCACCTCGCCGTCGAACAGTGGCAGTTCACCGTTCAGATTGGCCTTATAGTAGTGGGCTGCGTTGACAAAATAGTCCGAGTACTGCGACACTTGATCTACGCCAACCGGCCCCAGCGAGGCAGCCAGCAGCGAGCCGACCAGCAGGGCCGCCCCCCCTAGGACAAGCACGCTGATAAGCTTCAGGTAGCGGTAGCGCCGAATCGCCAGAATAATCAGCAGGTAGACGGCGAACGCGACGATCAGGCTCTTTTGGCCCAGCAGAAAGGCGGCGGCAACATAAGGCAGCGACAGTAGCAGGGCAGTGTGGGTAGAGCGCACATAAATGGTCGCCAGCACCAGCGAGGTGCTCAAAAAAGTGATGCACAGGGCGTACCACTGCCCAGAGCCAGTGCGGTGGAACTGGTAGCCCGAACGCGGGTCCAGAAGCCAAGAGACCAGCCCGAAGTCGCGGGTCAGCAGCAGAAACGACAGGCAGTACAGACCGAAAAACAGCCATGCCGCCCCCCGCATCCGCTGGGGCCGGGCCGGACCGCCCGAGCGTGCCAGGCGGTCTAAAAAACCGGCTAAAGCGGGCTGGCGAATGAACAAACGAGTCAGCCAGATCAGGCTCACCAAACTGGCCAGCGCATGGACATTGCTGACCAGGAGGGCATACTGAAAGTAGGGGTTATACAGCCCCTCTTCCAGAAAAATAAATGGCCCGGACAGCGTCGTGACGATCAGCAGGGGCAGGCCAGCCAGCAGCGGAATCACGACCGGGTTGAGCCATCCGATCTTAAAGTAGCGTGTCACATAAAGGGGAAACAGCAGTGGGATCACAAAATACACGACAATGTTGATCCAGTAAAGAAGTGGCATAGTTGATTAAAAGCTGTAGCGCGAGGGCGAGGCTCGCCCCATCCGCCCACGCCGGTAGTCCGCGATCCCGTACCACAGCGCCCGGATTTGTGCGCGTTTGCCCCGACGCAGATAATTCAGTAGAACCGGCAGGCGCGTGATCGAAAAATAAGCCAGAAAAAAAGCGCGGGCAGGCCATGCTTTTTGGTGACGTGCCATCAAAAACAGCCGATTGCGTGTCGTATAATACACCACCAGCGGCGAACCACTGCCGCCGCTGGAAGCGCTTTCCCGGTGATAAATCACCGATGGCGGTACCAGCCACACTTTAGCTCCCGCCTCCCGTGCCCGCAGGATATAATCAATATCCTCGGCATACATGAAAAAATCTTCGTCTAGCAGCCCAGCCCGCTCAATGATACCCTTTGGAACCAGCAGAGCGCAACCGTTCGCCATGCCGCCCGGCTGCACGCGCAGGCTGTCCGGCGTGTCCGTCTGGCCCCGATACCAGTCCCGATGAATACCACGCCACAGGTCATAGGTCCCAAAGTGATTGTTGATCATCTGCGACGCGTCGGCAAAATAGATTTTCGGGGCCAACAGACGGTCCGGCGCGGCCTGCTCCATCAGCTTCGTCAGAAAGTCCGGGGCCACGGTGGTATCGTTGTTGAGCAGAAGCACATACTCGCACCCCTGCACCAGACACGCCTGGATGCCCACGTTGCTTGCCTGCGCGAACCCACCGTTGTCCGTCTGACGCACCAGCAGCACTGACGGATACTGCGCCGCCGCCCGATCCGCGGAGCCGTCCGTGGAGGCATTATCCACCAGTGTCACAAGCATTTCCGGGTAGTCGCAGCAGGCCAGCGACTCCAGGCAGTCCGGCAAGAAGCGCCCGCCATTGTAGTTGACCAGAACGATTCCAACTTTGCTCATCTCTGCACGGCTCATGGCGATTTCTTCAAGCTCTTGTAAACCCGGCGCACCAGCGCCATCACCGAAACCGGGGCCAGCGCAATCAGACGGGCAGCCAGTGCGTGCCGGGGGCGGCTTTGGAAATAAGGGCGCAACAAATGGTGATACTGCCCAATGTTATAGCCGCCTTCGGCCCGCAGAAAGCAGAGCATCTTCAGCGTTACCGGGGTTCGCTTCCCGTAAGCCACGTAAGCGGCCTCTTTAACGCCATCATAGCGGTCCGGCAGCAGATCAATGATACGGCGCTGATGACTTAAAATAATATCCAGTGCACTGCCCGCCCAGGACACGTTTTGACTGCGGTACTTAACCAGAGGCTGGGCAATCATCAGCACTGGCGAATCGGCTCTCAGGTATTCATAAGTAATCCCCAGATACGTCAGCCCAGTCCCGACATATTTTTCTGGGTCCACACAATTCCAGAGATCGCGCCGGACTACAAACTCGCTGAGATAGGATTCTTCAAAGAAACGCGCAAAAAACGCCGGAACATCGGTGCTGTACAAATCCTCGGTCACCCCTAGCACTTCCGCGCTGCGCTGAAGCACCTGCGTCAGACGAAAATCATAGGCCGTCACCAGAAGCTGCACGAAGTCCAGCGGGCGCGGGCCGTTCAAATGTCCCAGCAGAGTCGCAATCGCCCCGTCTTCAATCAGGTCATCGTCGCCGAGAAGCCAACACCATTCGCCTCGCGCCGACGCTACCGACTGCAAATAGTTCCAGTCCGCGCCTTTGTTTTCCGGCTGCCGAAAGTAGGTCAAGCGAGGAAATCTTGCCTGACACGCCCGCACCACCGCCTTGGTGTCGTCGGTGGAAGCGTTATCCGAAACCACAATCTCGATGTCATCAGTCGCCTGCGCGATTACGCCGTCCAGCGTCTCCCCGAGAAAGCGGGCGCGGTTGTAGGTCGGAATGCAAATAGAAAGCTTCATTGTCAAGAATCTGCGTATTACAGTCCGGGCGCGGGCACAGGCTGATGCCACTGATGGCGCTTTTGGACAAAAATCCAGGTCCCGCCCCCCAGCCCCACCACTAGATAAACCAGAAAATAGCCTAGCATTAGGCCGGTCACCCCTAACGGCGCGGCCAAAAGCAGGTTGGACAGGCCAATCAGCGCGGCCACCGTCAGGGACAAAACTAGAAACGGCTCCTGCTTATGCACCCGCAGGTACAACGCCTCCGCGCCGACTAGATGGTTCGCCACCGTGGCCGCCGCCAGCAGTCCCAGCGGTAGCGGCTCCAGCAGATGCTGGCCCAGAGGATACCCGAGCAGGCGCAGAGCCACGACCAGCCCCCAGACCGACAGGACGCCTAGAACCACCACCACGGTCGAAAGCCACAGCGTCGAGAAAAACTCCCGGTCCAGACGCGCCCACTCGCGCTGCGCGATCAAAACGCCGAACGGAGAGCATTTCGTGACCAGCCATGTCATCGCTACCCCAGCCACCGCCTGCATCACGCTCATGCTCAGGCCAAGCTGCCCGACCGCCGCCGGTCCGCGTGCAGACAGAAGGGCGGGGTAAAACGTCTGAAATATGATGTAGCTGCTTAGGCCGCTCAGGGCGATTTTCCACTGAAACGGCCAGACCTCCTGCCGCCAATCCATCACGTCCTGCCCCGGCACAGAGCGTGCCGTCATTTCATGTATAAACTCCCGCCGGTGCCGCAACATCCAGCCGCAACCATAAAAGAGAGTCAAGGTCCCGGAGACAGCGGCGGCGTATAGCCCCGCCCCCAGGCCAAGCATAGCCCACTGTCCCAAAGTACTCAGCAGTGCCTGCCGGAAACGCAGCGCCGAAACCTGAGCCACCAGGCCGCACCCCTGCAAAATCGCCCAGATCGGCGTCAGCACCATCGCTGCCACCGACACCAAAGCTGTCCATATCCATGGAAACTGCCAGCCGACATGGGTGCTTGGCGGGAAATGCAGCCGGAAGTAGAAGAAGCCGCCGGGCAGAACGACAAGACCCATCAGCAATGCTGCCGCTGTGTACCAGAGAAGGCTGGCCCGCAATAGAGATGCCAGACGCGATTTGGCCCGCGCATTTCCGGCCAGCACCCCCTGCGGAGTCCATTCCAGATGCGCCCACTCATGGCTGGAGATTTGCAACAGGACCGATGACAGCCCCAACTCAAACAGGATCATCCCGGCCAGCACGCTGGAAGAGGTGTAATAAAATCCCAGCTCATTCGGAGACAGGAAATGGGTCAGCATGAGCAGGGTCAGTGGCCCAGTCAAGGCAGGCCAGCCGTTTACCAGCAACGTGTTGCCGACGGCCCGGTCAATGCCGATCCGTTTTAGCAGGGTGACTATCAAAGCAGTTCTGACTCAATTCGTGTAAGCTACACTGGGAATAAGCGGCGGCGGATTACTCTCAAGTTCCGGCCCAGTTTCAGGCGGCGTGCCAAAGTTGCCCCCAGGCGCAAGACAGAGTGCGGCATGAGAAGAACCGGAAAGGCAAACAGCCAAAAGTCCGCCAAAAAATACAGACGGCGCGGAAACCACCATAACGACAACAACTCTTCTCGGGTGGTACAGCGATTAATCGCTTTGTAACGCAGCAACGACGGGCCATTCCAGAAGTTCACATAATTATCCCGCATCAGGCTGTGATAAGTCGCGCTCTGCGACCCGAACAGCCCGCCCCAGACCTGCGACGCTTCTTCCATCGTCAGGCGATTGTAGAGCAGCATATTTTTCTCAAGGTGGGCTGAAAGGTAGTCATTGTTAGCGCGGCTGTAAACCAGCTTCTCCGGCATCCAAACCCAGACCGGCTTTTTCTTGACCATTTTGCCGAACAGATATAGGTAGGGAAAATAAACGAACCGCGCAAATTCAGCCTCGCCGATCTCCTCCATGACTTCCTGCCACGCCTGCCGGTCAAAAACCTGTGTGGACGTATAGCCCATCACCGAGCCACAGCTTCGGAAGATTTGGTCTGGCGAGGTATAGACGTGCCGCGTCTCCGGCTCTTCCGGCAGCAGCGAGGCAGGATACCCCCCGACGGGAAGCTTCGCCATGATCGCATCACAGGGCGTAGTAGAGACCGTCATGCCAGTCAGATTCGGATACTGATCTAGCAGGTCCAGAACCCGGCATATTCCGTCGGAGAACATGACATCATCCGAAGAAAACATCCAGCAAAACTCGCCCGTGGCACTCTGAACAACGCGGGCCAGGTTGCGCGTGAAGCCCAGATTTTCCGCGTTTCGATTGTAGCGGATCACGCCGGGATACTGAACGCCAAACTGCGCTACCAGCGCCTCAGTGCCGTCTTCGGAAGCATTGTCGTTGATACAGACTTCCACCCGTCCGTGCAGCTCCGGCGTTATCTGCGGCAGGATGCTGTCCAGCGCCTCACGCAGCGTCGCGCAGCGCCCGTGGTGGGTGGGAATACAGATAGAAAGCCGCATCGTCACTCTTATGTCCCTTCCATTTCCAGCGGCTTCGCCTGCGGCTCCATTTCGGTCAGCGGCAGGCCAAACGCCAGTTTGGGGTAAGCATTGGCGTAAGTATCAATCATCACTTGAAGCAAGGCAGGCTTGGCGGGGTCCGCCCATAATTCGGCCAGCGCCGCCTCCAGATCATCCTCACGGCTCACCGTCGCCGCCGCAATGCCGTAGCCTTCGGCGACGCGGGCAAAGTCCGGCGCACTGTAGCCCCAGAGTGTAGACTGGTAGCGCTCATGGAAATACGACTGCTGGAACTGACGCACCATGCCATGACACTGGTTGTTGACAATCACCATCTTGAGCGGCAAATCATAGCGGGCCACGGTTTGCAGCTCCTGAATGTTGGTCTGGAAGCCGCCGTCCCCGGCAATCAGCACCACCGGGCGCGGGTCCACCGCCGCCGCGCCAATCGCGGCGGGCAGGGCAAACCCCATGCTGCCCATGCCGCCCGACAGCAGAAATCGCTGGTCTGCGCCCACCTCCACCGACTGCGACGCCCACATCTGATGCTGCCCGACATCAATGACATACGCCCCGGCGGCCTGGGAATGCGCCGACAGCCGGTGCATCAGCACGTTCGGATTAATGCCCTCAATGCCCGGAAGCTCGGCGGTGTCCGGCCATTCGCGCCGCAGGGCAGTGATACTTTCCAGCCACGGCGTCCAGCTCGGCCACTGCCGGGCGCGGGCCGCTGGCACGGCAGCCTCAAAAAAGTCCGGCAGGTCAGCCACAATCGCCTCGCAGCCCAGCACGCGGTTGTTGATCTCGCCCGGCTCCACATCCACATGGTAGACCACGCGCTCGCCTTTAAACGCCTCGGTCTCAGAGCCGGTTTGCCGCACGTCGAGGCGGCTGCCCAGCACCAGCAAAAAGTCCGAGCGCCCGATGGCATGGTTTGCCCAGCGGTTTCCATACGAGCCGTGCAGACCCACCCGCAGCGGGTCGTCGTAGGGCAGGGCGTCGACACCCATCAGCGAGTTGACGGCAGGAATGCCAACGGTCTGCACGAATGCCCGCAGCTCCTCGGCCACACGCGCCGACCGAATGCCGCCGCCAATCAGCAGCAGGGGACGCTCGGCACGGGCCATTGCCTCAAACAGGACATCAAGCTGCGCCGCCGACACGGCGGGGCCAGCGGCCGGGGCAGGGGGAGTGCTTTCCGGCGGCGTGATGTCCACACGCTGCACATCCATCGGTATATCCAGAAGCACCGGACCGGGGCGGCCTGACACCGCCAGCATGAATGCCTCATGCAGCATCTGAGGCAGAAGATGGGCATCCGTCACCATCCACGCGGCTTTGGTAATGGGCTTTGCCATCGCCACAATGTCGGTTTCCTGGAAGCCAAGCTGCCGAATGGCCCGGTCGCCCTTCTGCTCGTGCCGGTTGACCTGCCCGGTGATAAACACGGCGGGCGTTGAGTCAAAATAGCAGCTTCCGATCCCCGTCAGCAGATTGGTTGCGCCCGGCCCACTCGTGGCAAAGGCAACGCCGGGAACGCCGGTGATGCGCCCCGCCGCCTCGGCGGCGAACGCCGCCGTCTGCTCGTGATGCACGGACACAATTCGAATAGCCCCGCCTAGACCTGCCTCAGTTTGCCGTGCGCCGTCCTGCTGAATGGAGTCCAGCAGATGCGTAATCATGCCGCCTGCCATCTCAAATACGCACGTCACACCGCGCTCGCGCAGGAAGTGAGCAATATAATCTGAAGCTTTCATAACTTTTTTTCCAGTTGCTGATGCCAGCGAATTGTCTTTCTGAGAGCCTCGCCCAGCGAAACGGTCTGCCGCAGGCCAAGCTCAGCTCTGGCCCGCACCGTGGACGGCACATACTGCTCCGAGGCCCGCCCCGGCACAGGGGCGCGGGCGATCTCCACAGGCAGACCCCCAAAGCAGGCCGCGACCTGCCGGGCCATCTCTTCAATCGTTACGGCGTCCTCCGAGCCGATGTTGTAAGGCCGCAGAGACTGCCCGCGCACGAGCAGTGTCCACAGCCAGACGGCCAGGTCGGAAGCGTATAAATAGGAGCGGCGCGGCGTCCCGTCTCCCCCAATTTTAAGGGGTTCGCCGCGCAAGCCGTTCCCTAAAAAGTTGCCCACGGCATAGTGCCCGGTGAGCGGCAGATACGGCCCGACAAACGCAAAAGGCCGGGTCAGCACCACTTCCAATCCGTGCTGCCGGGCGTACATCGCCCCCAGCATCTCGGATACGCGCTTGCCTTCCCCGTAGGACGCCGCCGCGCCCCGCACGTCCGGTGCCCCCGAATAGTCCTCGTCTACATGAGTTAGCTCCGGCGGCTGCCGCCCGTAGACCGCGCCCGACGACGTCAGCAGCACCCGCTGTGCGCCCGCCGCCACAGCAAAATCCAGCACGCGCCGCGTCCCCTGCACAATCGTTTCCAGCGTTTGGAGCGGCTCGGCCACGATTTTAGCCGTGTCCGAATCCGTGGCGGCATGAAGGACATGGGTAAACGCGCCTTCAGGAAACGAAAACTCGCGCACATCGCCCGCCCAGAGCGTCACGGCAGGGTGGGCGGCCAAAGGCGGAGCCTTGCGGGCAAATGACACCGGATCGCGGGTCAGCGCGACAATTTTCAGCCCCAGTCCGAGGCGGTCATTCGCCCACAGCGCCGTTTCCAGCAGCCAGCAGCCGAAAAACCCTGTGCCGCCGGTCAGGAACAGCCGCGCTCCGCGCAGGTCGTCCCACACGCCTTCTGTGAGCGCCAAAACAGCGTCCAGGTCTTCGTGCAGCAGATGTGCGCTCACTTGCCCGCTCACTTGCCCGCCGAGGCCACAAAGTCGTGCAGCACCGACAGCATATAGTCCTTGTGCGCGTCGGTCAAGCCCGGATAAACGCCGACCCAGAACACATTGTTCATCACAAAGTCAGTGTTTTTGAGGTCACCGATTTTGCGATGCGTGATATTCGCATACGCAGGCTGCTTGAGCAGATTGCCCGCAAACAAAAGCCGCGTGCCAATCTTTTTGGTGTCCAAGTGCCGCACCATCTCATCGCGGGTGAACGGCGCATCCTCGCGCACCGCAATCGGGAAGCCGAACCACGACGGGTCTGCCCCCGGCGTCGCCTGCGGCAGAATCAGATGCTCCTGCAAATCCTGAAGCCCCGCGTGCAGGTAGGCAAAGTTGCGCTTGCGGATTTCGATAAACTCCGGCAGCTTTTTGAGCTGCGAGACCCCTACCGCCGCCTGCATATCGGTCACTTTCAGGTTGTACCCGATATGCGAGTACGTGTACTTGTGGTCGTAGCCGCAGGGAAGGTCGCCGAGCTGCCACTCATACCGCTTGCCGCACGTATTGTCCTTGCCCGGCTCGCACCAGCAATTATGAACGGCAATACCGCCCGCGTGATAGGAATGGTCTTCCTCCACTTCGATATTGTAGACCACGAAGTCTTTGACTTCCGCCTGAGCATTGCGTGTCACCGGATAACAGGCATAGCGCCCATCCGCGCTCACGAACGCATAGCGCCGAGCAGAGAGGGCCGTGTAACGCTCGCCTACCAGTGCAGCAAATTTCTCGGCGTTGTCGCCATAAACGTTGAGGGCGTTCAGAGCGATTCGGGCGGTCACTGTCTGACCATTGATGACCGACTCATGATGCCCGGAGATGGGCCGCTGCCAGGCGGAACACAGCACTCCGGCTTTGAGCAGAATGCGCCGCACCTGTTCCAGCAGCGTCGCACTTGTGGAATGAATAGAAAAGCCCTGCCGCGAATCGCTGCCGTCGCCGCGCCAGTAGCCGCGCACCAGTTCCGAGGTCAGCGCCAGCGGCCAGGCCGCCATCCATTCGGGCAGGTGCTTACAATGAGAGCCTGCCCCGAAGAACTGCCGAAAGAACTCATAGCCCTTGCGGCTCTTGAAGGCCAGTGTGACACCATGCGAGCTGCGGACGGTGCGGAGGCAGCCGCGAACACCGAAGTACTTTTGCATCAGCCCGATGACGTCATCCGTGTAGGCTTTCTCTTTCTCATGAAACGCAAACTCCACACGGTAGCCGTAGTACTTGTTTTCGCCGTAACCGCTTGCGCCTTTGAGTGCCTTGACCGTGACACCCTCGGCCAGCCAGTACCCAATCAGCCGCATCAAGTCGGCTTCGGGTTCCAGCGTCTGCTCTCGCGTCGCATAGGCGGTCTCATAGCTCCACCGGAACGGGGTGGCAGCTCTGTCCTCGGTCGGAACCGCTTCCAGCAGGAGGTCGCCTGCTTTCAGATCACGGGCATGGACCCATTCGCGCACTCCCTCGCGCTCAATCCAGAACGGGTGCTTGCCCGTAGCCGTCAATTCAGGGCGCATCCGCGCTTTGACGGTGCAGAGCGTGCCGGTGTAGTGTCGGCCAAGCTGCTCGGTCACGCGGCGATAGTTGCCGTCGTGCGTCCAGACTTCGTCGCCGACCTGCACGTCTTCAATCGCTTTCAGCCCCTCGGCGACGTTGACCGGCGTGCCCGCCGGGAAGCAGTCGCGGCCCCAGTCGCGGTAGGACTCCGCAATGACTTTGAGCTTGACATTGTTCATAAAGACCGCGCCGCCCTCGCCCATCGTGATATGGTGCGCGGGATAGAACGAGGCCGTGGCGATGTCGCCGAACGTGCCGACTTTTTTGCCGTTATAGGTTCCGCCGATGGCATCGCAGCAGTCTTCGACCAAATACAAGTCGTGCTTTTTGACAAACTCCGAAATGGCGTCCATGTTGCCGGGGTTGCCCAGCGTGTGCGCGAACATCAGAGCGCGGGTCTTGGGCGACAGCGCTTCTTCGAGCTGCGCGATGTCCAAATTGTAGTCAGGGATAGTGACATCCAAAAAGACAGGGACCAGCCCGTTCTGAATAATCGGATTTACCGTCGTCGGGAAACCTGCCGCCACCGTGATGACTTCATCGCCGGGCTTCAGCCGCTTGTCGCCAAGCTTCGGCGAGGTCAGCGTAGTCAAAGCGACCAAGTCCGCCGACGAGCCGGAGTTGACCAGCAGGGCCTTGCGGACGCCGCAGAAGCGGGCGAATTCGCGCTCGAACTGCGCGGCGAACCGGCCTGTGGTCAGCCAGAAGTCCAGCCCGGAGTCCACCAAATGCTGAATGTCAGTGGCATCAAACACGCGCCCCGACACCGGCACGGCGCTTTCGCCCGGCACGAACGGCTTGGCGGCGAACGCCTCATCATGATATTGAACGACCAGATCAGCGATCTGGGCGCGGAGCGCGTCGGCTTTTTCGGACATAAAATTAGCTTTCTAAATGGCCGAGGGGTTGAAAACCTCTCGCTAGGGAAGGCGTCCTGCGGACGGCAGAGAGGAGTCTACGCTTGCTGGCGTCTCCTAATTTCCTTCGTCCGAAGGACGCCTTACCGAGCGAGGGATTGAAAATCCCTCGCTCTTCTCGGTCTCTTGTTGCTCTACTCCGTCAAAAACTTCGTGTACCAGTCAATCGTCTGCTGCAATGCGCCGTCCAGCGTGAAGAGCGGCTCCCAGTCCAGCATCCGGCGGGCTTTGGCGGCACTGAGGTACTGATGCTTGATTTCGTTGCTGGCTTCATTTCGCACGTCAGGCTTCAAGTCAGACCCCATCAGCTCCAAAATTTTGTGCGTCAGCTCCAGCACCGTCACCTGGATTTCGTTGGAGAAGTTGAACGCTTCTCCCTTCAAGTCCGGGTTCTTCGCCATTGCTTCAGCCAGCAGCATATAGGCCGCCGCGCCGTCTTCCACATAGAAATAATCGCGGATAAACGAGCCGTCGGAGCGGATGATCGGAGCCTGCCCGCGCAGAACCGAGCGCACCGTGCCCGGCACAATCCGGTTCCAGTTCAGGTCGCCGCCGCCGTAGAAGTTGCCGCAGCGGGTGATCGTCACCGGCAGGTCGTAGGAATTGGCGTAGGTGTAGGAAATTAAATCGGCGCAGGATTTAGAGACATCATACGGATGCGTGCCCTGAAGCGGCGTTGTTTCGTCGTAGGGCAGAATGTCCTGGTCACCGTAGGCTTTGTCCGACGACGCAATCACAATCTGCTTGACCTTCGGAGACCGGCGGCAGGCTTCCAGCAGGCACCACGTCCCCTGAATGTTGGCTTCAAACGTGGACACCGGGTTGCGGTTGGCGATCCCGACAATCGTTTGCGCGGCCAGGTGAATGACGGTATCAATTTCATACTCACCCAGTGCCCGCTCTAATTTGTTCTGGTCCACAACGTCGCCGCGCACGATTTTAACTTTGTCCAGATGCCCGGAACGCACCAGCTCGCAGTCCGGTATCCAGTCCCGCACGAGGCAGACCACGTCCGCGCCCGCCGCCACCAGCGCCTTGACCAGCCAGCCGCCGACCAGCCCCGTCGCGCCTGTCACCAGTGTCGGGCGATCCCGCCAGAATCCGTTATCCATTATCTTTTCCGTCATTCCGTCACCTTCCAGGGGGCTTTGCCCGATTGCCACAATGATTCCAGCAGCTTCTTTTCCCGGATCGTGTCCATGCACTGCCAAAAGCCTTCATGCCGGTACGCCGCAAGCTGACCTTCCGATGCCAGCCGCTCCAGTGGGGCCAGCTCTAGCGGCGTCGAATCGCCGTCGATATAGTCGAAAATCTGCGGCTCAAACACAAAGTAGCCGCCGTTGATCCAGCCTTCGCCGATTTGCGGCTTTTCGCTGAACTCGCGCACCAGGTCGCCTTCAAACACCAGCCCGCCAAAGCGAGCCGGGGGACGCACCGCAGTCACCGTCGCCAGCTTGCCGTGCGAACGATGGAACGCCAGCACTTTAGCGATGTCCACATCGCACACGCCGTCCCCGTAGGTCGCCAGAAACGTGCCGCCGCGCAGATACGACTCCAGACGCTTGATGCGCCCGCCGGTCTGCGTATTCTGGCCCGTATCCATAAGCTGCACGGTCCAGTCTTCGGTGTCTTTTTCCAGGTCTTCCACCTGCCCCGAAGCCAGATTGACCCGCAGGCTGCCGCCGAGGCTGTAATGATCCAGGAAATAACGCTTGATCACTTCGCCTTTGTAGCCCAGCGCCAGATAAAAATCTTTGAAGCCATAGTGCGCGTAAGAGCGCATAATGTGCCAGACAATCGGATGCTCGCCGACTTCGACCATCGGCTTCGGCTTGGCTTCGGTTTCCTCGGCCAGCCTCGTTCCCAATCCTCCCGCGAGAATAACTACTTTCATAAAATCTCCGATGCGCTGTTGTATGTTCTCAATCTGCACTGTGTCCTAAAATACTAAACGCACAATTCATGCCAACTATTTGCGCCGCCAACTTACGCGCACTCTGAAAGCACTTTGAAAGCACTCTAAAGCTGGGAAGAGCGGGCGGGGGGCGGCTGACGCAGATAATCGCGGGTGGCACTGATCAAAAACAGCAGCAGGATTACGGCAACAGCAGCGCCCCCCAGTTTCAGAGGGCCGGGGCTGCCGCCTAACGGCGGCTCTGCCGGGTCGATTACGGACATATTGCTGCCCCCCGCCGCGTTGTTCAGCCGGATTTTTGCCGCTTCCGCAAGCGTTGTTCGCAGCACTTCCAGCCGCAGGGTCACTTCCGTTTGCAGGCGTCCAAATTGGGACGACAACTGCCGGGACAAACCGAGGCGCTGCTCGGCCTGCCGGACTTGTTTGGTCAGCACGGCCTGCCGGGCGTACAGGCTTTGTATCTGCTCATCGCTGCGAACATTAGGCGTTGTCAGCCGCTGCCGAACCCCCTGTATCTGCTGCTGAAGCTGGGCATTGTCCACTTCAAGCTGTTTGCGGGCACGCACGACGGTGGGGTTCTCAGGACCAAGCAGTCGTTCAGCCACTGACAGCGCAGCCTTGTCTTGAACGACACGGGTACGCGCATCTCCGAGAAGCGGGTCATCGGTCGGCAGGTTGTTGATGTCCTGAAGCTGCTCGGTCGTCAGGGCATCCCGCGTGGAGCGTGCCGCCTGTGCCGACTGCAATTCCGCCTGCACCGCCGCCAGCGAACCGTACAGCGTGCCCAGGCCCGAGAGACTGCCGGAGGGCAGGGCAGACGGGTCACTCGACGATGGGACGGAGCGCGGGTCGACTCCGTTCAAGCCGCGTGTGAAATCAACAACTTTCCCCAGCGATTTGTTGTAGTCCGCCTGCGCCTGTTTCACCTGAGAGTTTGCGCCTCGCAGCAGAACCGCGCCCTGATCGGTGTCACTGGTGGCGTAGTAGTCTTTGAGGGCCAGCGCGTAGTCATTAGCAGCCTCGGCGACCGCTGCTTTGACCTGCGCGGCGGACGGGCCGTGGTGGGTGAGACTGAGGCCGGGCGGGCCAGGCAGGGTTACATCAATATACAGCAGGCCATCCACCGCATTGTCGTCCGGCTTGATACTTTTAGTCAGCAGAGTAATCGCTTTTTCTTCCGAAGGCAGAGCGTACAGCGTGCGAAGCTGCACATGGCGCTCCACTTTGGCTGCCAGATCGCGGCTTTTAAGCAGGCCCAAGTAACGTTTATTGGAGCTGCTTACCCCCGTCAGTGCGGCCAAAGCACCGCCGCCGCTTGAGGACGACTGCTGAATTGCCACCGAAGTTGTGGCGGTGTATGTGCGCGGAACCAGCACCAGCAGCACGAGCAGGAGCGCCCCCGCCGCTAATGGACCCAGCCAGACCCAGAGCCGCAGGCTGCGGCGCAGGGACTGCCGAAGACGCTCCCCGTCAATAATAATTTCATCCTGCGTTTGCGGCTTTTGTTGCTCTTGTTGCACGTTTTAAGTTTAAGACAGGGGAATGACCCGCACGTCACTGTGCGGGTCGATGACTAAATTATAACCCATTCCAGCCCGCGTTGTCAAATCCGAAAGCCTAGAGGCCGAGAGCCTAGAGACCAAATACGCTGGAAAGGACTTTGAGTGTGATTGCCGAGCCGACCAATCCCTGGAAGAACGCCGAGAAGCCGCCATTGCTGCGGCCCACCTGTTCAGCCAGCACTTTGGTGGGGACCAAAATCAGGTCTCCCGGCTGAAGCGCCCCGGCTTTGGAGGCCGGAATCAGGCCGCCCCCCGCATGGATGACTTCAATGCGGTCCTTTGCGGCATCCGGCGTGAAGTCGCCCGCACGCTGGATATAGTACTGAATGCTTTCACCCGGTTTGTACAGCACGCCCCGTGCTTCAATCACGGCCCCGACCACCTGCACCGTAGTCGGCGTTTCGGGAACCACCAGCGTGTCGCCGTCTTTGAGGATCACATCCTCATTGCCGCCGGGACGCTTGATGGCCTCGGCAAGCTGCACTGCAACACTGCCGTTGGGCTGAAGCTGGCTGTTGGTGAGGATGCGTCCCTGAGAAACCGGATTGATCGTTCGCAGGCTGTCCACCAGACCGCCAACGGCGGGGTTGGGACCGGCAGGCGCCTGTCCGCCGAGGCCGGGGATTGCCAGGCTGCTGCTGGAGCCGCTGGCTGCCGATCCGGCGGCCTCAATCAGCGCCAGGCTGGCTTTGGCCCGCTCGCGCTGATACTGGCTGAGGTTCAGCAGGTCGCTCATCCGGCTGATCACCTGCGCCAGATTGGACTGGCCAGTCGTGATCAGCGCATCCGTGGTGCGGGTAAACTCCGCGCCCTGCGGGAAGGCTTCGGGACGCAGGCCCCCGGCCTGCTTGATGGCGTCGCTCAGGCGCATTCCGCTGGTGATAAAGATTGGGCCGGGCCGGTTGACCAGACCTGTCACAGTGACGACGCTGGGATGCTCACGCAGGCTGCCGTTGCCCTGCACGGCGACGACATCGCCGTCCTGCAAAGTCAGGTTGGTTCCCGAAATCAGGGCACCCTGCGTATCGTAGGCCGCCCGGTCGGCGGGCGGTGCGTCGACAGACGAAGCCAGGCGCGTTCCTACCTGCGTTATCGCCGCGTCCAGCGGGCGGCGGGCATGGGCTACCGAAACCCGCGTGCCGCCGCCGGGCTTGAACGCTCCGGCGAGCTTCAGCAGGTCGGTCAGCGTCATCTTGTCGCCGCGTGCATAGAGGCCAGGGGCCACGACGTCGCCGAGGACTTTGACAGTGTGGTCGGGCGTGAAATGCGCTTCGCCAATCCGATAAACGGCCAGCACATCATTGTCCTGAATAGCAGCGTCGTCAGTCTGATTGCCCGCCAGAACGCCGCTCAGGCTGATGTAATCATAGGAATAGCTGCCGTCGCCGCGCTGATGCAGCAGCACCGCCCGGTTCAGGTAGGCATCCGGCAGCGGACCGCCCGTGCGAAGCAGCAGGTCGGAGACACGCATATTGTCCGACTGCGTATACAAACCGGGCCGCTGCACCGCGCCGCGCACCGTCACCTGCCGCCGTCCCAGGTAAGCGACCTGCTGCTGAGAATAAATCCGTATCCGGTCGAATCGTTTCAGCAGCGGATTATCCGCCTGGATTCCGTTCAAAGCACCGTCCAGAGAAATCGGGTGAATCGTCGTCGTATTGTCGGCGTTCAGGCTGACCAGGTCGGCCCGCCCCGCGTAGTAGTCGTACAGCGGCCCCCCGGCCCGCTGAATCAGGTCCTGCACACGCATTCCGGCGGTCAGCGCATAGTCGCCGGGCTGGTTGACCGCGCCCTCTATCGTGACACGATTGGTTAAAATGGCGCGGATAGAAGCGACGCTGATGTTGTCGCCGTCATAGACCGACACACGGGCAACGGCAGCCTTGTCGGCCAGATTGACATCCTTCAGCACGCGCCCGACACCGCTGTAGGTGTCAATATGCACCGTCTGATCTACGCCCGAGGGCTTGATGCCCCCGGAGTAGCTGAGAACATTTTTCAGGGTTTCGCCGGGCTTCAGCTCAAAAATCGCGGGCTGCCGCACTTCGCCCCGGACGGTGACGCGGGACAGGCGGGCGGGAATATAAATGTTGTCGCCGGACTGCAAGTTGATGTCGCCGGACTTCGCATTTGGACTGGCCGAGGATGCCCCGAGGAGCGGGTAAATATCCAGCGTGCCGACGAGGCGCCCGGAGCGCAGAACGCGAATATCACGCAGAGAGCCGCTGGCAGTCGGTCCCCCGGCGGCGTTCAGAATGTTGAACGCCGTTGCGCTTGCCGGAACATTGTAGGTTCCGGGGGCAAAGGCCGCGCCGCTGACCGTCACCTGAATGGTGCGAAGCTGGCTGAGGCTGATGGAAACTTCCACATTGCGGTAGAGCCGCTCCAGGCGCTGACGCAGGGCTGCTTCGGCCTCGGTAATCGTGCGTCCGGCCACAGTGACGCGCCCGATGCCTGCTATGGTGATGCCGCCCTGCGGGTCCACAACCGCCGTCAGGTCACGCGGGTTCAGGGTCAGGGCGCTCAGGCGCACCGAAAGCCGGTCGCCGGGCTGAAGCTGATAGTTGGGCGGCAGAGAAGAGACGACGTTTCGGAACAGTGCGGCCACAGGGTCCGCGATTTGCCCTGAAGTCGCATTGGCCGCACCGCCCGAAATCAGCGCATCGTCGCCGGGAAACTGAATGTCGCTGCCGGTCGCATTGGTCCGGGTATTGGAGCTGTAGACATCCCCGTTCCCATAAGAATTGGAAGAATCAGAGGCATACGGGTCGGCAGAGGGATCATTGGGGTCAGTCTGGCGGCGCATCTGGCGGCGCGGCGCGGTCTGCGTTCCGTCGTCACTGCTGTCATAGTTGCTGCTGTTTGCATTATAGCCGCTGTCATAGCCGCTGCTGTAGCTGCCAGAATTATTGGGGCTGTTGAAGTTGTTAGCGCTGTTGTCGTAATTGGTGTCGTAGCCGCCCGTGTCATAGCCGCGTGTGGAAGACTGGTAAGGCGGGTTAAAGCTGCCGCCCCCGTTTGGGCCGCCCGTGCCCTCATCACTCAGGCTGTTGTCGGGCGTGCCGAACGCCGAATTGCTCTGGTCGTTGGACGAATAGTTATTATAGTTGTTGTAGTTATTCTGGCCGCTGTCGTTTGAATAGTCGCCGGAACCATTTATGCTGCCGCGCCCGAGGGCCGCCGCGCCGAGCGCCGCGCCTGCGCCGTACCCGGCGGCGTCGCTGTTCTGGAACGTGTTCGGGCTGCCATTGTAGCCGCTATTGGCATCATTGTAGCCATTATAGCCGTTGTTGTAGCCATTGGACTGGTTCGTGCCAGGCGAATTCGTGCCGGGCCGGTTTTGACGCTGCCCATTGGGGCGCTGGCGATAGACAGGGCGGCGGGGCGGAAGCAGGGCGCGGCGGCGGGCAATGATAATCTGCCGGGCAGGCTGAAAAAAGTCATAGCCAAACAGAGGCAGGGGCGGGCCGGGACGAGTGCCAGAGGGTGCATACGGGTTGTTGTCAATCGTGTAATTGCGCGGCGGGGCGGTGGTTGCGGGCGGCGCAAGGCGATTGTTGTTTAAGTCGTTGGGCGAGACCGGGCCGTAGCCGCGCAGGGGGTTGGTGATGACAAGGGGGTTGGCAACTTTGTCCGGGCGGCGGCGATTGGTGCGCCCGTTGCGGGTGGCCGTCGCATTGCTGTGGCCCTGCGTGTCCACGCCGACGCCGGGGTTTGACACTGCGACCCCGCCGCGTCCCACGGCGCTGTCGTCACCGTTGGGCGCGGAGCCTGAGTCGGAAGCATACCCGGAGTTGTTTCCCTGACTGTTCATCGGGCCATTGTCCTGGCCGCTGTCCTGCGAATTGTCCACCGAGGCCGCTCTGTTGAGGCCAGCATCTCCCCCGGCAGCAATCGCCGCATCATTGTTGATTGCCCCGTCGGAGGTCTGCGGGGCGGTCAGGGGCGACTGCGCGTCCTGCGCCGCTGCGGGCAGGCTGGCCCCGGCCAGTGCGGCCAGCACGCCCAACGCAGTCAGTCCGCAGGACAGCGCCCGGAGGCGGGGGGAAGCGGGCCGAGAGGAACGAAAACGGGAGTGGTTCATAGTGGTCCTGAAGGAGAGCGGTTTAGGAAGCCGGGCCGACGACGGCCCGGTCCGGTCACTGGGGCAGAAGAGCAAATCCAAAGAGCAAATCTAAAGAGCAAATCCAAAGAGCAATCAGCGAGCGACGCCGAGCGCGTCTTCCGCCGAGCGGTCGGTGGTCTCCGGCAGGCCGGGTTCAGACAGCTTGGGCAGCGGCTTGTTGTGGTGACGGCGGCGGCCTTTGAGGCTGACGGCGCGTTTGACCGTGCCGAGTGAGAACATCAATGCCGTCTGCGACAAAATCCGCATATCGCTTTTTAGCGACCGGGTCGCAACATACTTCGCGTCCATTTCCAGCTTGACTGGCAAAATGTGGTCAATATAAAACGTCTCGCGGTCTTCTTTGTCCGCCAGCATAGTCTCTTCGTGCCGGAACTCCAGCGCGGTCGGCCCGGTGATGCCGGGGCGGACATGAAGGACAATGGAGCGCAAAGACGGGTCAAAGCAGTCCACAAACCGGGGCACCTGCGGGCGCGGGCCGACCAGGCTCATGTCGCCGCGCACGACGTTCCAAAGCTGCGGCATCTCGTCGAGCTTCCAGTCGCGCAGGCGGCGGCCCACTTTAGTAATGCGATTGTCGTCGGACGAGGTCACCGACGGCCCCATCCGGTCTGCGCCGTGGCGCATGGTGCGAAACTTCCAGATGTCAAAGACTTTGCCGCCCCGTCCCACCCGCTTTTGCCGATAAAACAGCGGGCCGGGGGACGTCAGCTTGACCAGCACCGCGACAATCAAAAAGACTACCGACACCAGCCCCAGCAGCAGCAGTGCAATAATGGTATCCAGCACCCGGCGGACCGCATTCTCCGTGGGGGGAAGCTCCGACAGCCGTATTTCTTCAGGCGGCATGAGGCGTTATTCTCCAGAAGGCAGCAGGGCGGCGAATCTCACACCGCAAAAAGTGCCGACAAATAGTATACTGTATTTTTACGGGGAATTGCGCTTCTTCCCCGCCGCAGCGGGAAATTAGTCCTACAAATTAGTTCTACAAATTAGTTCCGCGAATTGGCCCTGTACTCTCAGACAACTTGTCCGGCCATTTGTTTCACTCAGTATAAGACGCTGCGCTGCGTCTGTCAAGCAGACAACCGCTTCTGCCACACCGTCCGCCCGCAGTCTGCCGCCCGCCGTGCGGTTTCCGCCATCAGCTCCTCGCGCCCGACAATCATAGAACTAAAGCGAATACGCCGCCCATCCCGCCCTTCCACCACACAACTGCCCTCGCTGCCGACATAAAAATCACGCACCTGCGCCCACCCAATTCGCCTCTGCCCCAGCGGCGCGAACTGTGTCAGGCCATCGTCATCCAAATGCACTCCGCAATACTGATAGACGCGCCAGCCCATCCCCAGAAAAATAGTGATCAGCAGCGTGCCGCCAATCACAACACCTCTCGGCGGCGGATTGCCCCCCGGAAGCCAGCCTAGAGCCGTTGCAGTTCCGCACCCCAATAGATACATACATAACGCACCCACAAGCACCATTCGATACGAGCGCGTTCGGTAATGAAAGACCCGTGCCCCTATGCCCACTTTCCCGCTGCTCCAGCGAGCTTCCTCGCCGCCCAGCGCTTCGGGGTCAACCCGCGCCTTCCATTCTGTGTCCGTAGCGTTCACGGCAGAAAACCGGATATTCTCGCGCAAAAGCACACTGTTTCCAATGCTGCTCAGAAAATCGAACGCCCCACTGCCCGTCTCCACCGTGTACTTCCCGGCGACAATGCCGTAGCCGGTGACTTCTTCCCAGCGGGCGTCCAAGCGGCGCGTGCCACTTTCAAACACCAGCCCTTCTTGGGTCAGCGTCACGCGCTCACCCAGGCGCTTCTGCACCGCCCGGTAGTCCAGCAGAGGCCGCACCAGCAGCAGAATCGCCAGCGGCAGGGTCAGCAGCAAATACAGCGCGGCGGTCGTCAGCGTCATGCGCCAGCCAACCAGCGCCGCCAGACCCGTCAGCGACAGCGCGGGCTTTACCAGCACATAGATCACAAACATCAGCGATAGCTTCACTAAAAGCCGTGGCGACCAGCGATTCGAAAACGTGTCATAGCCGAACACACGCGGCCACGGGTCACAGGGGCGCGTGCCAGCAAGTCCCCATTCCCGCGCCGCCGCCCCCGTCGCCTGCCGCGCCACGGCCTCCCGCAATGCTTTCGCCCCTACCCAGTCCCCGCCGAAGCGTACACTGCCTGCCACTGTTTTGATGCTCCCACCCGCCACTCGCCTGCTCTGCCCTTGCCCGGTCAGCCAGTCGTAGTAGTCCTGTACCTCGGCCCAGCCCACGATCTTCCACGCGCCGAACCGCCGCCAGCGCAGGCCCACATTATCGGCAACAATCTTGGTGCGAAGCAGCCAAATCCCCAGCACAAGCGACGCCAGCGCCAGGCAGACGCCGATGATTTGCAGGGAGAGGACATCGGCTGCTGTGGGCGGGCCTTTCTTGGTGGGGCTGTGTGCCGTCAGCCAAAGCCCAGCGCCGGAAAACAGCCCCATCAGCACCAGAACCCAGAAACTAGCATCGGGGCGGCAGACAACGGCAGCATCGGGGTCAGCAGGAGGTGGGGCGAGGATGGGTTCAGCGTTTCGCATATCCGTTGAGACACGCGGAGGCAAAAAAGGTTGCACATCGGGGGCGGGGGGCCTCCTAGTAATGACCGCCGTTCTGGGACATATAGAGGGCTACCAGAACCATCTCGGCGGGCGAGGCCGCACCTTTGGGGCCGGTCTGGATTTGCGAGAAGGCAATGCTGCCGTCTACGTCCAGCACGAACAGGGCCGGTTCGCCGTGCGGCTGCGTTCCTTCGGTGTCCTCAGATTGGTACACGTCGTAAGCGCTAGAAGTGGCAAAGTCCGGGTCGGACAGCAGGGGGAACCGCAGGCCCAGCGTCTCGCGCAGGACGCGGTGATGGGCGGGCGTGTCCGTGCTGATCGCCGCAAAGCCCACGCCGAGGCTTTGCAGGCGGCTATGGACATCGGCCCAGTTCTTCAAATCGCGCTGGCTCGTCGGGCAGAACTCGCCCCGGAAGAAGCACAGCAGCAGCGGCTTTCCCTGCCGCACGCCGTCCAAAGTCTGCTCCTGATCGTCGGCGTCCGTCAGCGCCCAGCCCGGCGCCGGGGTTCCATTTCGCAGCATAAAGGTTTCCTTCAATTTATCAAATGAGCTGCCAGGCCCGCAGCACATCCAGCAGCGGGGGCAGGGGCGTCTGCCAGAGCCAAGCAACTTCCAGCCACAGGCCCAGCAGGACGGCAGAATAATACCGGCCCTGAGCATCGGGCAAAATGGGGCGGTAAAAGCCGTCTTCGCCGCGCTGATAGAACTCTGCTTGCTCGCGTGTCGGGTCGATAATCCAGTATTCCAGCACTCCGCCTTGCTCATACTCGTAGAACTTGTCGCCTCTATCCCGCGCCCGGCTTTCCGGGCTGATAATTTCCACGATTAAATCCGCCGGGCCTTCCAGATACGTTTTCTTGAGCCGGTCCAAGTGGGCCTGCGCCACAAAAAAGATGTCGGGGGCGCGTCCCGGCAGATGCAAAGCAGGCTTCATCTGATACGGCTCACTGCGGATTTCGCCGAGATGTTTTTCTTCGGCGTAGACACGGAGCAAAGCAATCAGAAACCCGGCCACGTTTTGATGCTGATTAGAGACAGGACTCATTGGAACAATCTCCCCATCCACCCATTCAACGTGCGCGTTCTCGTCAATTTGCTGCAGGAAGTCATCATAACTAAGCTTGGCCTGCGCTGTGAATGCCATTGCTTGCCCTCTATGTCAAATTCTGTCAAAAAGGGCAGAGACAGAAATTGTCCCTGCCGGGAGTAAGACAGCCTAGAAGTTCGCCCGCGTGATTGCGCCTTCGGAGGCCGAGGTCACGGAGGCGGCGTATTTTGCCATGACGCCCGTGGTGTAGTGCGGGGCGGGAGCCACCCATTCGCCCCGGCGGCGGGTCAGCTCTTCGTCGGACACGTTCACATGAATGGTGTTCGCTTCCACGTCCAGCGTGACGATGTCGCCTTCTTGCAGCAGGGCAATCGGGCCGCCGACACTCGCTTCAGGGGCCACATGACCGACCATCAGGCCCCGTGTCGCGCCGGAGAAGCGCCCGTCGGTGACCATGACGACCTCGCTGCCGAGGCCCTGCCCGACCAAAGCCGCCGTGACACCCAGCATTTCGCGCATTCCCGGCCCGCCTTTGGGGCCTTCGTAGCGGATCACCACCACATCGCCGGGCTGCACGCGCCGCTCGGTGACGGCGGCCATCGCGTCTTCTTCGCGGTCAAAAACGCGGGCGGGGCCGGAGAACTGCATCTTCTCGTAACCCGCGAGTTTAATCACCGCGCCTTCGGGGGCCAGGTTGCCGGTCAGGATGACAATGCCGCCACGCGGCTTAAACGCCTGCGCGACCGGCACGATGACTTTCTGCCCTTCGGCTTCTGTGGCCGTCGCCGCTTCCTCGGCCAGCGTCTTGCCGGTGGGGGTGGGGCGGTCGCCGTGCAGCAGGCCCGCTGCCAGCAGATGCTTGGCGACCAGCTTGGTCCCGCCCGCCGTGTGCATGTCGGTGGCGACATAGTGCCCGCCGGGGGTCAGGTCGGTAATCACGGGCGTTCGTGCCGAGACGCGGTTGAAGTCGGCCATCGACAGGTCCACGCCCGCCTCACGGGCCAGCGCCAGCAGGTGCAGCACGGAGTTTGTGGAGCCGCCCGTCGCGGCGGCAGCGGCAATGGCGTTCTCAAACGCCTCTTTGGTCAGAATATCGCTTGGCTTCACGCCGCTATTGAGCAGATGGACAATTGTGTGCCCGGCTTCCACCGCGATGTCGTTCTTGCGCGGGTCGGCGGCGGGAACCCCCGCCGACCCCAGGGCGGCCAGCCCCAGGAACTCCATCACAATCGCCATGGTGTTCGCCGTAAACTGCCCGCCGCAGGACCCCGCACCGGGGCAGGCGGCGTTTTCCAGCTCGCGCAGGTCGTCATCGGTGATCTTGCCCGCATGGGCCGCGCCGACGCCCTCAAACACATCTTGGATAGTGATGTCCCGGCCCTTGTAGCGTCCCGGCGCGATGGAGCCGCCGTAGAGCAGCATTCCGGGGATGTCCAGCCGGGCCAGCGCCATTGCCGCCCCCGGCGCAGTCTTGTCGCAGCCGACCAGGCAGATGACGGCATCAAACATATGCCCGCGTGTGACCAGCTCAATCGAGTCGGCGATGACTTCGCGGGAGACCAGCGACGTTTTCATGCCTTCCGTGCCCATCGTGATGCCGTCGGAGATGGCGATGGTATTGAACTCCTGCGGCGTCGCCCCGGCTTCCCGGATGCCCTGCATGACTTTCTGCGCCAGCGCCCGCAGATTAAAGTTGCACGGCATGGTTCCAATCCACGTCGAGGCCACGCCGATGATGGGCTTTTTGATGTCTTCATCGGTCAGCCCGATGCCTTTGAGATACGAGCGTGCAGCGGCGCGGTCGCGCCCTTCGGTGATCACGCGGCTTCGCGCTTTGGGGTCATAGGTCATAGTGAAAAGCTCCTAAAGGTCAAAAGTGAATAAAAGCAGAACAAAAGGCTTGCGCGTGGATGGACAGCTCAAAAGGACCAGTCTTCTATCGAAAGACCGGGAACTTTGATAAAATGCGCCGAGTTGCGCGTTAGAAGAACAGCATTCTGGGCAAGCGCGATAGCAGCAATTTTCAAGTCCATCGTCCCAACACGAATTTTTGCAGATTGCAGTTTGCGAAGTTCATCAGCGGCATTTGTATCGAAATCAAGAACAGCAAGATGACAGTAATCACGAAGCAGCTTTTTCACTTCAGCATAATTGAACACTTGTTGTTCCAAAGTAGTCATGCGTGCAAGCCGCGCTAACCAGCCGCGTGTCTGCTCTTCATAAGTGACAACGGTTGTGGCGACATCATCTAATGGCACAGAACGCAGGCGCAAACGAATACGCTCACCTTCAATGCCGCCACGCTGTAAAAGGCTCATATGGTCCGTGTCTAAAATGAGCATCAGGTCACATCCTCTTGAGGCAGCCTGTTTTCCGCTTCCCGATACTCCCGTCCGAGCTGCACGGCCTCATCGAAGCCTTCACTATCGGCGAAGCTGCCGAAGATTTTCTCCCAGCCCGCGTCGGCAGATGTGGGATTTGAAGCCAACTGTTGCTTGAGTTGGCGAAGCTCAGTTTCCACGGCGCTGAGACGCTCTTCTAGTGTTTCTGCGGCCATTGTGTCCCTCGTTTGGCTTTTAGTGGTAAAATTATACCTGTGCGCCCTCCATTTTAGCAAGGATTGGTAAGGAAAGGGGAGGTTGGCAGGGAATATGCAGGGAACCTTCTTTGCGGGGGTCTGTTAAAACGTTTATGAAGAAAATCGGTGTGATGGGGTGCGGCATGATTGCCGAGTTTGGGCATCTGCCGGCCATTCTGGCGACAGAGGGACTGGAAGCCTGGGCGGTCTATGACCCGGACCCGGAGCGGGCGTATGGCTTGCAGCACAAATTCGGCATTCCGCATGGCTACGCGGTCAGCGATATGTTTTTTGAGTCGGGCATCGAGGCTGTCGTCGTCTGTTCGTCCGCGCCCGCGCACCGGGACAATGTGGCCGCCGCCGCCCGCTATGGCCTGCCCGTGCTGTGCGAAAAGCCGCTGGCGATGACTGATGCTGACGCCGAGTGGATGATCCATACGATGAGCGACGCGGGCCTGCTGCTGGCGACGGGCTTCTGCTACCGGTTCAGCCCGGTGGCCCAGAACATCAAAAAGCTCGTGGACAGCGGGACCATCGGGGAAGTTCGCGCCCTGCGGCTGGTTTATATCTGGAACCTGCATGGCCGGGACCGGGTGACCGAGACGGGCCTGGCCGAGCCGAATCCCTACTGGCAGGGCCGCATGGCCGAAGGCGGGCCGATGGTGGACTGTGGCGTTCATCAGATCGACCTGTCCCGCTGGTGGCTGAATTCGGAGGTGATTGGCTATCAGGCGTCCGGGGCGTGGGTGGAAAACTACGAGGCCCCAGACCATGTCTGGCTGCACATGGACCACGAAAGCGGCGCACACACGATGGCCGAGATGAGCTTTTCCTACGGCCACACCGCCCGCGACCCGCGCTCGCATTTTTCGTACCATTTGATTGGTACGGAAGGTCTGATCCGTTACGACCGCGACGGCTGGCTGTTCGAGGTCCGCACCAAGCACGGCACGCACCGCCTGCCCGGCGCGAGCGAAAAGAACTTTGAGGGCCTGTATGCCGCCTTTGCCAATGCTTTAGAAACAGGTGACACCAGCGACCTGCCAACCGGCTATGACGGTCTGCGGGCCACGCAGATCGCCCGTGAGGCCACGCAGTCGGTCATCGCCCGCCGCCGCTGCAAGTAGAGCAATACAAGCGAAAAGCGCCCGGCCACTCTGGCCGGGCGCTTTTGTTTCGAGAGCCTATCGCCGAAACGAAAACGGCGAGGACAGCGGCTTCAGCTCGCCCAGCTCATCGTCGCCCGGCTGCGACAAGGGGCTGTGAAAAGGAGAAGGCGGCAGGACAGGTGCGGGCGCTTCGGCGCTCACCCGCGTTGGCGTCGCCAGACGCAGCGAACTCAGCACCGCCGGGTCCAGCCCCTTCGCCACAGCGCTTTCCGGCGTGATTTTGCCGCTAATCACCAGCTCCTGCAAGGCTTGCCCCAGCGTCTGCATCCCAACCGTAGAGCCGGTTTCGATAATCGACGGCAGTTGGAACGTCTTGCCTTCGCGGATCAGGTTCTTCACTGCCGCCGTCGTCTTCATAATCTCCAGAGCTGCCACCCGCCCGCCGCCAATTTTGGGAACCAGCGTCTGCGCGATCACACCCTGCAAAGACTCCGAGAGCTGCGTGCGTATCTGCGACTGCTGATGGGGGGGGAACACGTCAATAATGCGGTCCACCGTCTGCGCGGCGCTTGACGTGTGCAGCGTTCCAAACACGAGATGCCCCGTCTCTGCCGCAGACACTGCCAGCGAAATGGTTTCGAGATCGCGCATTTCGCCGACCAGAATCACATCCGGGTCTTCGCGCAGGGCCGCCCGCAGCGCCGAGGAAAACGACTCGGTATGCACCTTGACTTCCCGCTGATTGACCAGGCATTTCTTGTGCGGATGCACAAACTCAATCGGGTCCTCCACCGTCAGAATATGCGCGTGCCGCTCACAGTTGATTAAATCCACCATCGCCGCCAGCGTCGTGGACTTGCCCGAGCCGGTCGGCCCCGTCACCAGCACCAGCCCGCGCTCTTCCCGCGCCAGCTCCGCCAGCACCGGCGGCAGCCCTAAGTCTTGAAACGACTTGATTTCCGTGGGGATGACCCGGAACACCGCCCCTTCGCCGCGCCGCCCCACAAAAAAGTTGCAGCGGAACCGGGCGAGATGAGGGATTTCAATACTGAAGTCCAAATCCCGTGCCTCTTCAAAGCGGTTCTGCTGCTCCCCCGTGAGAATACTCAGCAGCATCACTTTCAGCCCATCACGGGTCAGGGTAGGGTAGGGGAGCGGCTGCATCTCGCCATGCAGACGGATGGTCGGCGGCGCACCGACGGTCAGATGCAGGTCCGACGCCTTGCTTTCCACCGTCGTTCGCAGCAGTTCTTCAATGTCCATAAACGCAGCAGTCCTCTCGGCAGGGAAGTTCAATAGTTAAGACTAACACTGTATTGTCGGCAAGGTCTTGACAAAAAAAGAGACTAGCACAGCAATTATACTGTCTTAGTCACCCGTTTGCGCCTGACTAGTAAAACGCTTCCGCAAAGCAGAGACATCGGCAGGACGGCGGCAGCGGATCGTTTTGTCTGAATAGGCACGAAGGACCTGGCCGACGGCAGCGCGGTTGCTTGCCCCGTCATCATTGGGATCGGTCGGCACGGCAGGGATCGCGTCCAAATAATACGGCTGCACCCCTTTGGCGAAGCGGAGCATCTTGACAAAGCCGGGGTATGCGTTGGTGCGGGCAAGGTCGGCGCGGATATGCCGCAGCACAATCCGCTGGTAACAGAGGGTCCAGTGCAGGTCAAGCCAGACGATCACGTCGGCGTTTTGGAGCAGATCATCTATCCACCAGATAAATGCACCTTCCGAGACCCAGGCGGGCTGAACCGCGATCTCCCGAACATCATCCAGACGCTCTTCCAAAGAACGCTTGGAGTGACCATCATAGCCGATGTTGTCCAGTTCATAACAAGGCGCATCAAGCCCCGCCGCCAGTTGCCGGGCCAGCGTTGTCTTCCCGCTCCCGCTAGAGCCGATGACGTGGATACGCTTCGGAGTATCAATCAATTTGAAGTGCCCTCCATATCAAAACACGAAGATCGCACCAGCGACCAGAAAGCAAAGGCCAAGCAGCCCGGAGACCACGCGAACCACATGGAAAGCTCCCCAGCGGTCCCGCAAACTCTGCCAGTTGTGGGGGAGCATATCCACGGTCCAGGTGTGCATTTGCTGGACAAGGGGAACCTCAACAAGCATCGTCACGAGCAAGGCTATTAGAAACGAAGCAAGTCCAGCAAGTGTCAGAAAGAACGCCAGGGGCTGGTGGCCGTAGGAGAGCAGCAGTACCGGAAGCATAGAAAGAAGGCTGATGGGCATCAGAAAGGTCATTGTCGGACCGAGGTTACGGCCCAAACGGTGAACGATAGCTAAATATGTGTCCGGCTCAAATGTCGCCAGCGAGCGGCTGAGAGCCAGCCACGGCCCCCAGAATGCGCCTGCGACGAGGGCCGACAAGATGATGCTGGCAAACTGCCACAGTTTCAAGGTCATTGTCTCTTTAACTCACACGAAGAAAAAGCCGCTACACTCTGGGAGCATAGCGGCTTGACATTAATCTGGCGGTGACCTATTTTCCCGGACAATTGCTCGTCAAGTATCTTCGGCGCTGGAGAGCTTAACTTCCGTGTTCGGAATGGGAACGGGTGGACCCCTCCGCGATAACCACCAGAAATCGTTAGAACGGCCCCCAATCAAAAGACTGGGGGGCTGTCCTTAGACAACTGCATATCAAAATGTAAATGGCAACAGCATTACGAATTATGGCTGAGTAGAGTAATCAAGCCCTCGACCGATTAGTACTGCTTAGCTGAACACGTTGCCGTGCTTACACTCGCAGCCTATCAACCCGGTAGTCTTCCGGGGGTCTTACTAGCTTATGCTATGAGAAATCTTATCTTCAGGTCTGCTTCGTACTTAGATGCTTTCAGCACTTATCAGAACCAGACATAGCTACCCAGCGTGTGCTCCTGGCGGAACAACTGGTACACCAGCGGTCTGTCCACCCCGGTCCTCTCGTACTAGGGGCAGCTCCCGTCAAATTTCTTACGCCCGCAACGGATAGAGACCGAACTGTCTCACGACGTTCTGAACCCAGCTCGCGTACCGCTTTAATGGGCGAACAGCCCAACCCTTGGGACCTAATCCAGCCCCAGGATGCGACGAGCCGACATCGAGGTGCCAAACCTTGCCGTCGCTGTGAGCGCTTGGGCAAGATAAGCCTGTTATCCCCGGCGTAGCTTTTATCCGATAAGCCTTGGCACACCCACGTGTTACCAAAGGGTCACTAGAGCCTACTTTCGTACCTGCTCGACCTGTTTGTCTCACAGTCAATTTCCCTTATGCTCTTGCACTCTACAGCTGATTTCCAACCAGCCTGAGGGAAACTTGGCGCGCCTCCGTTACATTTTGGGAGGCGACCGCCCCAGTCAAACTACCCGCCTGCTACGGTTCCCATGCCGGATAACGGCGAGGGTTAGTGTTCCAACATAGCCAGGGCAGTGTTCCATTGGCGCCTTGCGGCTCCTGCCTACGCTCTACAAACTATATCAAAACACAATAGCAAGGTGTAGTAAAGCTGCACGGGGTCTTTTCGTCCAGTTGCGGGTAACCGGCATCTTCACCGGTACTACAATTTCACCGAGTCTCTCGTTGAGACAGTCATCAAGTCGTTACACCTTTCGTGCAGGCCGGAACTTACCCGGCTAGGAATTTCGCTACCTTAGGACGGTTATAGTTACCGCCGCCATTCACCAGGGCTTCGATTCAGAGCTTTGGCTTGCGCCGAACCCCTCCTGTTAACCTTCTGGCATTGGGCAGGTGTCAGCCCCTATACCTAGGGTTTCCCCTTAGCAGAGACCTGTGTTTTTGTTAAACAGTCGCTCGATGCTTGTCACTGCGACCTCCACATTGCTGCAGAGGCACCCCTTCTCCCGAAGTTACGGGGTCAATTTGCCTAGTTCCTTAACGAGAGTTATCTCGAACACCTTGGTATTCTCTACCTGCCTACCTGTGTCGGTTTGCGGTACGGGCAGTATAATCATAAGTTTAGAAGGTTTTCTCGGCGATCCGCCCCCCGACTTCGCTTCACCCGAAGGCTCCACTCGTCCACTCTCGTCTCTTACGCCTGCGGATTTTCCTACAAGCCAAAACAAGAGCTTCACGCGCACTACCAACAGTCGCGCTCGAAACTGGGACCGCGTCTCTCCATCACTGACTACACTGGTTACGGAATATCAACCGTATGTCCATCGGCTACGCCGTTCGGCCTCGCCTTAGGCCCGACTAAACTTCAGAGGACGAGCCTACCTGAAGAACCCTTAGGCTTTCGGTGGACAGGATTCTCACCTGTCTTAGCGCTACTTATGTCCGCATCCTCACTTGCTGCCAGTCCACCACTGCTTACGCTATGGCTTCGTCCCAACAGCAACGCTCCTCTACCACTAGTCTTACGACTAGTCCGACGCTTCGGTGGCTGGCTTGAGCCCCCATACATTATCGGCGCAGAACGCCATTCGACCAGTAAGCTGTTACGCACTCTTTAAATGGTGGCTGCTTCTAAGCCAACATCCTGGTTGTCTATGGAATTCCACATCCTTTTACACTTAGCCAGCACTTGGGGACCTTAGCGGTCGGTCTGGGCTGTTTCCCTTTCGACTATGAAGCTTATCCCCCACAGTCTCACTGCTATGCTCTGATCTGTCGCCATTCGGAGTTTGGTAAGGTTCAGTAACCCGGTAAGGCCCCTAGCCTTTCCAGTGCTCTACCTGCGACAGAGAACGCATAACGCTGCACCTAAATGCATTTCGAGGAGAACCAGCTATCTCCGTGTTCGATTGGCATTTCACCCCTACCCTCAGCTCATCCGAGCATTCTTCAACATACACCGGTTCGGTCCTCCACTCGGTCTTACCCGAGCTTCAACCTGGCCAAGGGTAGATCACACGGTTTCGGGTCTAATCCCGGCAACTAAGGCGCTTTATTCAAACTCGCTTTCG